>SZPB01000548.1 GCA_030263535.1 Cytophagia bacterium CHB2 | reverse complement strand
ATACGGCGGATTCCCCACTACCACATCAAACCCACTATTGTCTTTCTTCCCGCCCTTCTCATAAAAGACTTCGGGGAACTCCAGCTCCCAATGAAAGAAACGATGCTGGCCTTTTGCTTCCGAGGCTTTGGCAAGGATCTCGGCAGTCGGAATGGCGACCGCGTCAACCGCCGTCTTTTTGCGCGTGGCCGATGAAACTTTTGCCCTTCTGATATCGGCCTTCAAGACTTCATCCTTCCAGCGCGTGCCAATTTGCGGAAACTGATCGCTGCGGAACAATTGCAGCGCCGCATCATTGCCAAAGTGCTGGCTCGTCCACAGATCGAGCACTTCCTTGAACGGTCCGAGAATCGATGAAGCATCCCGAAACGAATTCCGGCTTTCCTTCACCTGCTCCGCCGTCACATCCGACAACTCGCCGACGTGAATCATCGTCTGCGTCGCCTGCAGCAAACCGGCAAATTGATTGCCGAACAAATCTTTTTCCAAGATGCGGCGCACTTCATCGACAGTGGCGCCAATCAGTGAATTGCCGCATTTCAAATGATGATCGAGAAACGACAGCGGCGCGCCGAGGGTGAAGCAGTTGAGCCAAAGCGAAACTTTTGCCAGCTCCACCGCCATCAAGTTGAGGTCAACCCCGTAAATGCAGCGCTTGAGCACATAGCGCCGGATCAAATTGTTATCGTCAAGCCGCCGGCGGTCGATGTTGATCCCCTGCTTTTCCATTTCTGCGAGAATGGTGTCCCGTGTCTCTTTCAGCCGGAGATACACGGGATTCCACGGAAAGCCGTTGAGAAAATCGATCATGCGGTCGGCGATGAAATCCGCCGCCTCCACCAAAAAGTGGCCGGAGCCCATGGCCGGATCGAGCACCTTCACGTCAAAAAACGCGTGAATCAAATCTTTATAATCGTCGCTGCTTTCCTCTTTCTCACGACGCGTCAGCGGCAGGTGTTTCGAGAGTTTGGTATTATCCAGCGCCTTCTTGCGCTGCTCGCTTTCGCGATGCTTCTGTTGCGCCTTGCGAAACTCCGGCCTCAGCTTGTCAAACTTTTCTTGCAGCACCGGCCCGACGGTATTTTCGACGATGTATTTGACAATGTAATCCGGCGTGTAATACGAGCCGGTGGCTTTGCGCTCGCGCTTGTCGTTTTCAAGATAAAGCCGGCCTTTGGGAATAATGCGCTCGGTTTTCGCGCCCTGCTCGCGGCTGGTGAGAATTTTGCGTTTCTCCTTCACGGCTTCGTCATACGGAATGACTTCCTCGGTTTTCTTGCCTTTCACGACGGCCATTTTCACCGGCGCAATGCGCAGCTTGAATTCTAGCAGCCCTTCGTAAATCGAGCCGAGATGCCGCACGCCGAGGGATTTGTAGTCAATGGGCACGAGACTGCCTCTCTTTTCGTCAATATCACGAGCGAGCAAATCAAGGCCGCAAGCGAGATAGCGATCCGGCACTTTGGTGCGCAACAGAAAACGCGCAAGCTCCGCGTCCTGCGAGTCGTCATCGCCCGAAGGATTGGAAAGAAAGAGGCCGCCGTTGTACACCGGCACGTTGATGGCGGGATCACCCTGGTCAATGGTGCGGAACAGATCGAGTAAACGATCGTAAAGCGCCGTGCCGGAGGCAGTGTGCGCTTTCTTGAGCCGGCCGTCAACTTCGTCGGCAATCTCACTGGCGGCCTCGGCGACTTCGCGTTTGAGCTTGGTGAGACTTTTTTCATAAAAGCCGCGCACTTCTTTCACCGGCAACAGGTCGCGCGCTTCGGCATAGAGCAAAAAGAGCAGGCGATAGAGCAGCGTGAGCGTGCCCTGAAAAACTTCATCCAGCTTGGCTTGACTCAAATCGGCATTTTTCCCATCGCGCTTTTTGATGAACTCGATAAAGCCCTCGGCAAAGTGGATGAAGACTTCATCAAACACGCGTTCCTTCAAACGCTCGCCGAGGCGTTTGGCATACGCCTCGCTTCCCCGCAAGATGGCATCGAGAAAAGTCGTAGCGCGCGTTTCGCCCTCCGCCACTTCCTGGCGCGGCATGAAAGCTTGACTGCGAAAGAGCAGCCAGAAATATTTTAGCGAATCGCTGAGATCGAAAGACTCGCCGGCAGCGCCAAGCCGCGTGGGTTCGGCCAGAATTTCTTCGAGATCGGCCTCATAAAAACTGGTGGCAATCGAGGAGGTTTTGGCGTTGTACAAGCGCCAGTGCTTGCCGTTGGTGACAATCGCCCACAGCGCGTTGCTGTCTTTGAGAACGGAAACGACAGCGGCGCTGGGATTTTCTTCCGGTGTGTCCTGATCGCGCTGGTCGTCTTTGCCGTCGAGCGAGCGCGCCCAGGGATAACACAGGCAAACGGCGAGAGTATTTTTCCCCTCGCGGTCAAAGAGAAGATAATCCGGCGCCGGCGCGTCATCGGTGCCCGGCTTACCGGTTTTGAAGCTGAAACCGAGCAGCGCAAACATTTTCTCAAAAAATTCGCGGCGCATCTCGGCTTCCCGCTTTCCTGCCCATTTCGAGGTTGCCGGCGTGTAAAGCTCGCGGACTTGGCGATAGAACGGCTGCGTGTCTTCCTTCCACTCGGGCAAATCGCGCAGGCGTTCTTGCAGAAAATAATCGGCAAAGAGCGTGCGATTGTTGAAATGATCTTCCGACCAATCGAAAATGGCGTAAGCGGATTTGAGCTTCTCGAATTGATAGAGCGGGTCGCTCTCGGTGTAGGTGAAGCGGCGCAAAATCCGCAGCTCGCGCCGGCTGGGCTTGCGGCGGTTGATGGTGAGCACGTGCGGCAGCACCGTCACTTGCTTCTCGCCGATGTTGGTTCCGTCGTCGGCGATTGGAAGTGTTTTTTCCACCAGCACAAAATCAACCCGTTCATAATCGCTGGTGAGCACAAGCAAGTAATTGCCCTGCTTGTTGCGAAAAGCGCGGCTGAGGGCATTGGTGAGCGCGACGGTAACCGAGTCCAGCTCGAACAAGTAAACGTGCAGCAGCCCGTCATGCGCCGCAAGCTGCTCGACGTGCGTGATTGCCCGGCACACGTTTTCTGCCGCAATG
>SZPB01000547.1 GCA_030263535.1 Cytophagia bacterium CHB2 | reverse complement strand
GAATGAGCGCCCATGCGCTTGTGAGTTTGAGCGCGAATATCATTACCAGCGAGGCGGCGCAGGTTTTTGACAGCCCGGCAAACGAGAGCGCGAGCGGCGCGATATCGCGCAAATAGAAAGCCTGCAAAAAGACTGAGGCGATCGTGGAAAGCAAGATCGCCCAGCACGCGCCGATCATACCGAATTGGGCGATGAGCACATAGCTCAACACGACGTTCCAAACGAGTCGGTGGGCATTGACGCGCAGGTCAAGATCCGGGCGGCCGGCGATTACAAGCGCGTTGGCAAACAATTTCGCCAGCGTCAGTGGAAAAGTAACCCAGGTTAAGAGCCGCAAGACGTCCGCCGCAGCGCTGAAGCTTTCGCCGAAGAATAACACGATGATTTTCGGGCTCAGCTCATGCACGGCAACGGCGAGAGGCAGATAAAAGGCAATGGTGTACTGCATGCCTTTGTCAAGCAGCAGTTTGAAATCCTCGCGGAGGTGATGAAAGAGCCGGGCCATGGCAGGATAAAGCGCGGTGAGCACGCTGCCGCCGGCAAACGCGATGAGATCCATCAAACGATAACCAGCGCTATAGTGCCCCACGGCTTCGGCGTCGCATATTTGGGAGAGCATGACGATATTCAAGCGCCAATAGACTGTCGCAAGAATTGCCATCAGCGCAAAGGTGGGCGCAGCATTGAGCATGTTGCGCAACACTTGGCGATTCCACACGCGGCCGGGCGCGCCGAGATGTTTGCATTGCGCCCAGCCGGCCATCGCCGCGGCAGCGATCCGGCTAAACGTGAAGGAGATGAGCAGCCAGTGCATGCCCAGACCATAATAAATGATAAGCAGTCCGAGAACAGTGCGTACAATCGTCTCAACGATGAAAACGGCGCTCGCAATTGCCATGTGATCGAAAGCATACAGAAACGACACGGAGATATAAAGCATAACCGCGGGCATCAGTGAAAAGCTAACGGCGAAAAGTCCGTTTAAGGTTTCGGCGTCATAACCGGCAACCTTGGCAAAGGCCAGCATGAGTAATTGCGCCAGCAGAGCGGCGGCCAGACCGACGGCCATCGCACAATTATGCAGCGCTGGCCAATGCGACGGGTTTTTGCCGACCTCGCGGATGAGATATTCACGCAGCCCCAGCCCGGCGATATTTTCGAAGATATTGACCAGCGAAAGCGCGAACATGTACACCCCCAATCCTGCAGCGCCATCGATGCGGGCCAGTGTGATCACGAAAGCCATGCCTAGCAAAGGATTGAGTACCTGCACGAGCAAAAGAGAAGAAGCATTTTTCAAAATTTTGCCGGACATGTCAATTCTTTCCTAGAATTACTGTACATGGCGTGGTGTTTTGAATACCACTGCTTTTTTGATGAAGGCGTGTGATGGCGCATATTAGGGCGACATAAAACCACAAGATCGGGACACGGCCGATTTCTTCGTAGTCGACCAGGCAATGAATCATGAAGGCAAGCAAGCCGCCGATCAGCCCGGCGGCCACCATGGCCGAATCGGGAGCGGCATTTTTCGCCAACGTGAAGCCATAATAAAATACCAGGGAAAACAGCCCCAGCAGCACCAGCAAGCTCGCCACTCCCAGTTCGGCGGCAACTAAGAGATACATATTGTGAACTTTGGCTTGAAAGGTAAACGGCACTGCCGGGTCGCCATACCGTGGCAGCCACAGGCGATAATTGCCGTAACCGATTCCCCACGGATGATCCTGGATGATTTTCATGGCAATACGCGCCATCGGCTCGCGTGTGGCGAAGGAGCCTTCATCGGCGCTGGTAAACCGCGCGATGAAGGTGCCGATATTAATCAAAACGAAGGGAATAACGAGCAGCGCGATAAGCTTCAGACTTTGCAGCGCTCTTGCGCGCAGCGCCGATTGCATGATCATGATCGCAAAAACAAGTCCGCTTCCCAGGACGACGCCAATCCATGCGCCGCGCGAGAGCGTGGCCACCAAAGCGCCGCCGCCAATCACCAGCGTCGCGCTCGAAAGCAGGCGATATTTTTTATTCTGCGCCGCAATCGTGACGGCCAGGGCAAGCGGCAGCACCAGCCCGAGAAAGCGCGCGAATTGATTGGCATGGCCGAAGGTTCCACCAGGACGAATAGCGGTATCGCCGGTGTTCAATTCTTGTGATAATACCTTGTCGGGTTCGCCGAGCAGAGTAATGCCCAACTGGCCGCCGGAGAATTTTTGTCCGAAACTCAAAAAGCTTTCGAGTATCGTCATGGCGAATAAGACCATGACCAGATGTTTGAGTGCGGCCGGATTCGGGACGCTTTTCGCCGTAATCCAAACGAGCATCATCATGCGAAAAAAACGGAGAAGCTCGAATAATGTGCGGTCGGCCTCTTTTGCAACATTCAAGGAGAGCGCCGCGAGCAGGAATAATCCGATCATGAACCATTTCAAGGCGCGCGGCTGAAGGGGCTGGCGCTGCTCGCGCGGAACAGTGAGCATGTATTTAAACCATAAGCCGAGTAGCGCAAGATCCAACAAGCTCATGGCAATGCGATAGTCACCGCCGAGTTTTTGATTGAAGTAGAGGCTAAAATCAAAACCCACCAGCGGAATCGCGACCACCAAGGCCGTTAATAAGGCCAAATGCCGCTGGCCGATTACCAGTATCGCGATGACGCCGATGCAGAGCGCGATGAGCGCGCCCAACCATTGATTCGGAAAACTCGCAAGGCGGTAAGCGACAGAGGCATAAACCAAAAGCAATGTTCCACTGGCAAGCCAGCGCAGGTATTTTGAAGCATTGTCGCGATCGGGCGCAATCATGGCTGTTGAGATCGTGGGGCGCATGCGAATTCGTGCCTCAGGGGCAGAGCTATATTCAAACGTTTACGGACGATATGCGGTTTAACAATCGCGGCACGAGAAGGCGTAAATGTGTTTTTGACCAGCGTAATTTCCTTATCGCCAACTCCAACAGGGCAAGACTATCCCATGAAGCCTTACGGTATACATTTTTCCTAGGCCTCGCGCGCCGTGCACTCAATACGCACCCGCACCCAGAAGCACGTTGAACGGTGTTTTGAACAAGATTTT
>SZPB01000546.1 GCA_030263535.1 Cytophagia bacterium CHB2 | reverse complement strand
CATGATCAACGGCTCCTTTCAAGTGCGCGCTGAGATTTTTAATCTGCTGCAAACACACGAGCCGCCGCACGTCATCGAACTCATTGCCGCGCGTTATGGCTATCGTAAAAGCGATGCCTCCCTCCCGCCAAGCTCATGGGAAAAACCGCCAACCCAAACGACTCCCTAACGCATGTATCCTGATCTCTTCACCATTGGTCCCGTCACCCTGCACAGCTTCGGTTTGATGGCGATGCTGGGCTTTCTCGTGGGCGCCCTCATCATGCGCCGCGAGTTTGGCCGCCTCGGGGTCGAGCCGGATCTCGCGATTACCATTTCGACCGCGGCGCTCATTGGCGGCTTTGTCGGCGCGCGCCTGTACTACATCATCGAGCATTGGCCCGACTTTGCCGAGCCGATTCCAAGCGTGTTCTGGCGGGGCGGATTCGCGTGGTATGGCGCTTTACTCGGCCTCCTGCTTGTTGGGGGTTGGAAATTTTTCGCCGCCAAAAAAGAAAAAATTCCGGCGACAACGCTGCCGCTGCTCAAACAAAATGCCGGACTGCTCATTTTTGCCGCTTATCTGGGCGGACGTATTCCGATAATTGTCAAACATTGGCGTCACCTCGACGAATCGTTTGCGATGGTTTTTAGCGGCGCCGGGCTGGTGTGGTACGGCGGTTTGTTCGGCGGCACACTCGCGGTGATGTGGGCGATTCATCATTACAAAATGCCCTTCTGGCAAACCGTTGACATTGTCGCAATGCTGTTGTTAGTTGGGCAAAGTTTCGGTCGCATGGGCTGCTTTCTCTCGGCAGACGGTGATTATGGCCCGCCCTCTGACGTGCCCTGGGCCATGGCATTTCCCAACGGCGTAGTGCCGACTACGGAACGCGTACACCCGACGCCGCTGTACGATATTATTTTGTTACTGACTGCTTTTTTCTTCGTCTGGAGAATTCGCAAGCGCCCTTTTGCGCCGGGAACGTTGTTCGGACTTTATCTGATTGCCGCAGGCAGTGAGCGCTTCATCACGGAATTCTGGCGCCGCACGCCCAAAATCGCTTTTGATTGGATGACGCTGGCGCAAATGATCAGCATCGGAATGATACTCGCGGGGGGAGTTTTGATCTATCTCCGGCGGAAAGCCAACAAAAAAGACCTACTGCAATAACGGCATCCGGTCAACTGGATTTCGTCAAGCCATGATCCAAAAACTGTTCAACTCGTTTATTAAATTCCTCCATCGCCTCGAAGTGAATCCAATGCCCGGCATTGGGTATCATGGTCAATTTGCTATTGGGAAAATGGGAGAGAATAAGGGCGTGATCGTGGTCGAGATGATAATCGGAATTTTCCCCGCCGATAAAAAGAGTTTGGCCCTCGAAACGCGCGTGAGCCGGCGGTTCATAAGCCGCCATCTCTGTTTGAAACGCCAATAAAGCCGGCAGATTCACGCGCCAACCAAAAGAATTGTCCTCGTTTCGAACCAAATTGGTCAGCACAAATTGCCGCGTGGTCTCGTTGGCGAGTTTTTTTGATAAGGCCTCATCAACTTGCTGGCGCGTGGAGAATTGTGCGATAGGCAACTCTGCCAAAGCCTCCAAAATTCCTACTGACGAGCTGCGATAGGCGCGCGGTGCAATATCTTCAATAATTACGCCGCGCAAGCGCTCGGGATAATGAAACGCAAACTCCATGGCCGCCATGCCGCCCATCGAATGGCCCAGCACATAAGCTGCTTCCAAATTGTGTTGATCAAAAAAATTCTTGAGATCTTCTCGCAGGGCTGCGAAACTGTGTTCGGGCGTGTGCGGCGACTCCCCGTGATTGCGCAGATCAACAGCCAGGATGCGGTACTTTGCACTCAGTGATTTGGCCACCCGCTGCCAGTTCTGTGAGGAGCCCAGCAGGCCGTGCAGAATAACCAATGTTTTTGGGCCTGTACCGTATTCTCGAAAGGCTAGTGTGAGCGGAGACATTTCTTTTGGAGGTAAGTTCGCAGCCGCTTGTGTCCGTTTGCGAAGCTAAAACGTCACGCCGCCGCCGATGACAAACTCGCTGTGACTAAACATCAGCAACTTGACAAAAGCAAACGGCAGGGTTTTACTTCTACCAAAGCGCGCGCCAAAGATGCCGTTCAAACCGATATCCGTATCACGGACCTCGCGGTAAGACCAATGGCTGATGCCCAAACCGCCGCCGGCATACCAGCGCGGACTTTGGCGCACCGGGAAATCATACAAAAAATCGCCGTTAATTGAAAACAATGACCCGTGCTCGACAAATGCAATTTCGAGATTGGGATTGGCGCGCCAGCGCTTTGCGATCGGGTGCGTCAAGTGCCCGCCGAGAAACAGCGCGTCGCTGTCCAGATAAAAGCCGCTGCGCACACCATAGCGGGTTTGCGCCTGCGCTTCGTTCGAATTGACGGCGATTACGATCAACAGCAAATGGAATGTGGCGAGCAATCGCATAGAGGATAACTTGAGGTTGAGTTACACGAGTGAGAAGAAACCCTGTTGCAAGCGGCTTTCCTGGTAATCGAGTTTCTTCACGGTTGCAAAGAAGTGGCGCAGTTTCGCCGCGTCTTTCACGCCCGCTTTGCTCTCGACCGAACTGGACAGATCGACGCCATCCGGTTGCGCGAGACGAACCGCCAGGGCGAGATTATCCGCCGACAGGCTTCCAGCAATAATGGTAAATTTGTATTCGCGCAGTTTGTGGGCAAACTCCCAATCGGCTTTTGTGCTCACATTGCTCAACTCGCCGGGTTTACTGCCATCCACCAAAAACGCCGGAGCCGGATAGTTGCGCAACTCCGCGGGCGTGGAGGCACCGTGCGGACACATCAGAATGTCGACATGGTCGGTTCCCAACCTGCCTAAACTGGCGTGGACCGAGTCCAGGATAATCTGTCTGTAGTTTTTGCCCCGGTCGAGCTTTTCGCCGTACTTTTCCGCGATGGCGTTGCTCAGCGCCGACGGCGAGCCGCGCATTCTCGACTTCGGCCTCGCCAAGACCGGTATGGACCTGGCCGCCGAGGCACAGCCGGCCGCCGTGACCGTGACCGGCCAGTTCGTCGGCAGCCTGCC
>SZPB01000545.1 GCA_030263535.1 Cytophagia bacterium CHB2 | reverse complement strand
CATTACAATTTCGATCACATGGCCGGCGCGACAGCCCCCAAGGGCTGACGGCCATTGACCTCCGGTGAGGGAGCTGCGTTAGGAATGTAACCGGCAACGAGCAGCTACAACTTTGAAAGGACCAACATGAGCAGCGATCGCGCCACGGCGGACGTGAACGATGATGTGCAAACACAAATCGCACGTTTGAACCAAATCGGCATAGCTTTATCGAGCGAACACAATTTGAACAAGCTACTTGAGCTTATCGTCAAGGAAGCGCGCCGCTTTACCGTTGCGGATGGCGGCAGCCTTTATATCAAAGAAGACGATAAGCTAAATTTTCTCGTGGCGCAAACCGAGTCTTTGGAAAAAAAACTCGAGGGCGCGCCTTCCTTTAAATCGTTTTACGTGCCGTTGACGAAAGAAAGCATCTCGGGCTACGTGGCCATCACCGGCCAGGTTTTGAATATCCCCGATGTTTACCATATTTCGCCCACCGTCGAATATCGCTTCAACAAAGATTTTGACAAGCGCATGGGCTATCGCAGTAAATCCATGCTGACCGTGCCGATGCGCGACCATAAAGATCAGATCATCGGCGTGTTGCAACTGGTGAATTCTCTGGACGCCCAGGGCCGGGTCGTGCCGTTTCGCAAGGAATATGAAACGTTGATACTGTCCCTCGCCAGCCAAGCCGCGGTTGCCATTCGCAACGCCAAGCTCATTGAAGAGATTCGAGCGCTGTTCAAATCCCTGGTGCGCTATTCTGCCAAAGCCATCGATTCCCGCTCGCCGCATACCGCCGGTCATTCCGGGCGGGTGGCGCGGTATTCCATGCGCATCGCCGAGGCAATTAACGAAGAGCGCGAGGGCTTTTTTGCGGGAATCAAGTTCTCGCCCGAGCAGTTGGAAGAACTGCGCATGGCCGGCTGGCTGCACGATATCGGCAAAATCGGCGTCAAAGAGGCGGTGTTGGAAAAGATCACCAAGCTTAACGATGCGCAAATGGAAACCATCGCCGAGCGCTTTACCGCGATTAAATCCTCCCTCGTCATTGAGTCGCTCAAGCAAAAGTTCGAATTTGTGCAAATGAACGGCGAAGGCCTTGCGCGCTTGAAGGAAATCGATGCGGCGTTGGCGGAGCGGCTCAAGGAGCTGGATAGCGATCTCGAATTCTTGAAGAAAATCAATGTGCCGGGTTATCTGCCGCCCGCAGATTTGGCGCGTCTGCAGAAGATTGGCGAGCGCACATTTATGGATAGTAATGGGGAAGAACGTTACTTTCTCACCCCGCATGAGTATGAAAGCCTATCGGTGGTGAAGGGGAATCTTACCGCCTCGGAGTACAAGGAAATTCAGAAACACGTCGAGCATACGCTTGCCATTTTACGCAAAATTCCCTTCACCAAAGATCTGGAAAACATTCCGAAATATGCCGGCGCGCATCATGAGATGCTGGACGGCTCGGGTTATCCGTTTGGCTTGAAGGGTGATGAGATTCCTCTGCAGGCGCGCATCATGTGCATCGCCGACATTTATGATGCGCTCAGCTCGCAGGATCGCCCTTACAAAAAAGCCGTGCCGTTGGAAAAGTCGCTGCAAATTTTGCAGGAAGAGGCGGAACGCGGCAAGCTGGACAAGAATCTGGTCGAATTATTCATTCGGCGCAAGCTCTATCAAAGCCAGCGCAAACTCGACGAAGACGAAGATCAAGATTGACATTTAAGCCGGACATGTTATTTTACAGCAGTTGTATTTCAAGAACTGTTTAGCCGTTTCGGCGAGAGGTTCTCGTCGCTAACCATTTAAGATGTTATGAGATGTTTTAGAATTTGATGTCGTAGTCTTCATTAACACATTAGGGTTTTACAAAATTACGGGGGCTTATATTTTAAGCCTGGTATGCCGACGATAGCTCCTCACATTATAGATGAAGTCCGCTTAGCGACAGATGTAGTAGATTTGGTCTCCGAATACGTCGCGCTCAAAAAATCCGGCCGCAATTTTTTCGGCCTATGCCCCTTTCATGCGGAGAAATCTCCTTCCTTTAGCGTCAACCCCGATAAGCAAATTTTTCATTGTTTTGGCTGCAGCGCCGGCGGCAATGTTTTTATGTTCATTCAAAAACTCGAGGGTGTGAGTTTTCCGGAAGCCGTGCGCAAGCTGGCGAAGCGTGCGGGCATTGCCATTCCCGAACCCGAGGTGGAAGACCGCGCCGCCAGCCAGGAGAAGGAAGCGCTGTATTTTGTCAATCAGCTTGCAGCAGAGTTTTTCCAGCACGTATTGTTCAGCGAGAAAGGCAAGCCCGGCCGCGAATACATGCACCAACGCGGTTTTGCTGATGAGGCATTGCAAGCATTCGGTGTTGGCTTTGCTCCGCAAGAGTGGGAGGCATTTTATGATCACGCCCGCAAAAAGTCTGTGAACCCGGAAACTCTGGTGAAAGCCGGATTGGTCAATGCGCGTGAAAAAGAGGGCAAGGTTTCCGGTTATTATGATCGTTTCCGCCACCGCGTGATGTTTCCGATTCACAACATTTCCGGACGGGTTGTCGCGTTTGGCGGACGCCGCATTATCGATGACGAATCGCCGAAATACATTAATTCGCCCGAGACGGCGGTTTATCACAAGGGCCACTTGCTGTATGCTTTTCCGCTGGCGAAAGATCATCTGCGCGCACAAGATTGCCTGATCGTGGTCGAAGGCTATCTCGATGTCATGCGCATGCACCTGTGCGGCTTCAACAACACCGTCGCCACTTCGGGAACGGCCTTGACCGAGCAGCAAGCGCGCATGATTTTTCGGCATACGAAAAACGTAATCCTGCTTTTTGATAGTGATGCCGCAGGTTCGTCTGCAACTCTGCGCGGCGCGGATATTTTGGTTGAAAATGGCCTGCACGTGAAGGTGGCGACTGTGAGCGCCGGCGATGATCCGGACAGTTTCTTGCGCAAACATCCGGCAGATGAGATGCGCGATATCCTTCAGCACGCGCCGGATCTGCTGGAATTCAAGGCGCGCAGCGCGCCGCCGGCAACTGCCGAGGTCACGCCTGTCAGCCGTGAGGAACAACTGCGTTCGATTGTTGCCACGCTGGC
>SZPB01000544.1 GCA_030263535.1 Cytophagia bacterium CHB2 | reverse complement strand
TCTCCTATTCATCATAGGTTTGCCAAGCTTGTTATCGTCCATATTTCCATATTCAGACCCGGCAATATTCGCGGGGCATGCAATATTCGCATTCTTAGCGCCGGTACTCTCGGCACTGTTCATCGTACGGTTAACCTCCATCTCCAGAAAGGCAACTGTATAGATGATCGAACCGCGCATTGGCTTTGAAGGTCTAATGAATTTGATGCCCAACACGGCTTGCACGGCGCCGCGTCCTGCTGGTTTCGACGTTCCGTCGTTTGATTCCAAATATGCATTTAGCTGAAACAGGAGATTCCCTTTAACTCAAGCATCATTCATTAAAATCATCGCGTCATGAAAGATTTGAGCAAAATCGAGCAGAAGCAATTGCGCCATCTTTTGCAGGAGAAAAAAGAGCGCATGCTGAGGTGGGAGGAAGGAGACGGCGAGTTCGACGGCGTTGAAAGCGCGCCGAATGATTTACTGCGTGAATCCCTGATTCATCAGGCCGCGCCGAGCTTCGAACAATTGGTAATCGTCCAGGCCTTGTCGCCGCCCGCGCTTTCCCTGGCCAATATCGATCGCGGCTTGATCATCGCCCAGATTGAGGACGTCGAGCCTCTCATCTGTCTGACGAAACTCGATCTCGTGATCGCACGCGCCGAGGCCGACAAGATCGCGCGTATTTATCGCGAGCTGGGCTATCACGTGCTGCTCACTTCAGCTCTCACCGGCGAAGGCATGTCCTCGTTGCGTGAGCGGCTGGAGAACAAGCATTCCGTGCTGCTGGGAGAGGCCGGCGCCGGGCGCAAATCGTTGCTGCGCCGCCTGGATGCGGGATTTGAGAGCAAATGCAAAACGCGGGAATTGACCCTGGAGGCGCACAACGGCGCGGCCCTTCAGTGTTTCGTCAAGCATCATGATTTGGGCCGGGGCCTGGAGATTACCTTTCTCGACGGCCTGAGCGTGGCGGGCTTCTTGAACGTGAAACGCGAAGAAGCGCGCTTGTATTACGATGAATTTCGCGATTTCACGGATGATTGCGAAAGCGCAGAATGTCTGCACGCGCAAGAAACAGGCTGCGCCGTCAAACAGGCCGTGGCCCGGGGCGAGGTGGCAAAGCTGCGTTATAAATCTTACAGCGAAATTATACAGGCCCTTGCATAAACGCCGCCGGCAAAATTTTGCTTGCGCGATTTGCAGCATTTCGTTATCTTGCCGTGCGTTTCATGGTAATACCTCCTGGTGTTTGCCGCTAGAGCCTCACGGTTCTAGCGGCATTTTTATTTTGATTCTCTCGCCCAGAATATTTTTTACCTCGCTTCGTATTGCCGCACCAGCGGCAGCTTCGCCGAACGGAACTGCAACTCTTTTGTCAAAGGAACATTCATGCAAAGGATGATGAGCAAAATTGCGGCTGTGTTTGGGTTGATGATGTTGTTAAGCGCATGCGCCACCTCCAACAAACAAATGGCGGCAAGTGGAGGGGCGCCCTCCAGCACCACGGATGATTTGAGCCGGCATCTCAGCTTTCTGGCCTCGGATGAATTGCAGGGCCGCGATACCGGTTCCGAAGGTTTACAGCGCGCGACAGAATATGTGGCAAATGAATTGAGCCGGTTGCAGCTCAAGCCCGCCGGCGAAAACGGAACGTATTTTCAAAACTACCGGCTCATCAGCCGCCAGTTAACCGACAGCACCATGATAACCATCGCAGGCAGCCAGACGGCTTCCTTTCGTTTCAAACACGATTTTTTTCCCTATCTGCAAAGCTTGCACGATGGGCGCGAGACCATCTCCGGCGAGGTGGCGTTCGTGGGCTATGGCATTACCGCGCCGGAATTTCAATACGATGATTTTGCCGGCATCGATGTGAAAGATAAAATCGTGCTGGCGCTGCGGCATGAGCCGCAAACGCCGGATACCTCCGCGCGCTTTGCCGGCGCAGAAACCACGCGCCATAGCTATATCAACGTAAAAGCGCGCGCGGCAGAAGCGGCCGGCGCAAAGGCGATTATCATCGTGAATACGCCCAACGACAGCGGACCGTCGTACTATGTCGAATTCAAACAGGTAATCGACTATCTCGCGCAGCCTTTGATGCAACTTGCTGACAAACAAGCTGAGGAGCAAGGGCAGAGCATCCGCGTAATCCTGGCCGACGTTAAGCTGGCGGACGCACTCTTGCACGGCAGCGGCAAAAGCCTGTCGCAATTGCAAACGCAAATCGACGGGACGATCACCCCCAACTCCTTCCTGTTCGACCGGCAAACCTTTTCACTCACGATTGACGTCAAAACCAAGCCAGTGCAAGCATCCAATATTCTCGGCTTGCTCGAGGGCAGCGACTCGCAATTGAAACACGAGGCTGTGGTTTACAGCGCGCATCTCGATCATGTGGGGCTGAACGCCAGCGGCGAAATTTTCAATGGCGCAGATGATGATGCTTCCGGCAGCTCCGCTGTGCTGGAAATCGCTGAAGCCTATGCCACCAGCAGCCGCAAACCCAAGCGCAGCATGCTGTTCGTTTGGTTTACGGGCGAAGAGAAAGGGCTGCTCGGTTCGGAATACTATGCCGAAAATCCGGTGGTGGCCCTGAACAACACGGTTGCCAATCTTAATATGGACATGGTCGGGCGGGTGCGCCAGCCGGGCGATAGCAATCCCAAAAACGCCGGCCTGGCCGAAGAGCAAACCATCTACGTCGTGGGCGGCCATCAAAATCCTGAATTGAAAGACATCAACGAAGCCTCGGCGCGCGCCGTTGGCCTGTTTTGCGATTATCGTTATGGCGATCCGAATCATCCCAAACGCGTGTATTATCGCAGCGATCATTACAACTTTGCGCGGCACGGCGTGCCCGTGTTGTTTTTCACCACCGGCGAGCACGAAGATTATCATCAAATCACCGATGACATCGAAAAGATCGATTTTCGCAAGTTGCAACGTGTGGCGCAAATGGCATTTCTCACGGGCTGGCAGGTCGCAAATCAAGCAAAGCGCGCCAAACCGGTGAATGTGCCGGCCAGCAACTAGTTTGCTGTTACCTTGAAAAGTATGTCCCACACAGTCATCCAGAATGGAACTTGTGAAGTTACGGGCAT
>SZPB01000543.1 GCA_030263535.1 Cytophagia bacterium CHB2 | reverse complement strand
GCAAACGCTCAACTGGAATGCGTTGAACGGCCCGCAGAAACACACGGTTGACGTCAACGCCGGAATCGAGTACGGCGCAACCCTCGGCGTTAGTTATGGCTATCATCTTAAAGCCGGCCTGCCGATGATCTTGAACGCCGAGTTTTCTCTCCCTGCCGGCAGCAACACCACGGATGATTTCAAAACCAAGATGGGAGCGCAGCTCCGGTTGTGGCAGTGGCGGTCGCTGGCTTTTTCCGTCGAGGCGCAAGGCGTCTTTCGCCGGTATGAAACCGATTATGTGCGCTTGCTGAATTTCGGTAGCGATTTCTCGGGCGCCATCGGCCTCTACCTTCCTCGCTGGTTTGTTGCGGCGCATGCCGGTTTTGACAAAGCTATTGTCACCCATTTTAAAAATTCCGAACTGCTCAAGGAGTCTTATCCTGCCATCAAAGATGGTTGGTATCAGCCCGCAACCGGTGGCCATTTTTATTTTGGCTTGCAAGGCGGCTATTCCACCCGCGCGCTGGACGTTTATTTGGAGGCGGGACAAATCATCGAGCAGGATTTTAAAACGGCGCCGTTGCTGCCGCTTTATGCGCGTTTCGGTTGGTCGCTAAAATTGCGGGAATGAGTTCGGAAGCATGTAGAGTGTCGGGTTCGATCGGCGAAATTCACGTTTGGTTTTCATCGTTAAGCTTGCGAGGAAAGTTATGCGCTTGGTGAAAAGAGAGCCCCGTGTTGCGGCAGCGTATGCGTTGTTGGCGGCTTTGCTGTTCAGCTTCGGCTGGTTGGGCTTCGAAAAAAAGTCTACGCCAAACAATAATCAAACGACGATCGCGAAATTCAATCCTTCCGGGCAAGGCCGGCTCAAAGGCGCAGCGCGCAAAGCCAAAGGCGCGGAATGGTACATCGCGCAGCGCGCGTATGGCCTGGGCTACATTCCGCAAGACGCGGAACTTCGCGCGATTGAAGACGTGCGCACGCGCATGATTCCCGAGCTGGCGATGCGTTTGAAAAAATCCGCGGCAGCGGAATTGAATTGGGAATATCACGGGCCGGGCAACATCGGCGGGCGTTTGCGCGGACTCGTGGTGCATCCGAACGATCCCAACATTCTCTACGCCGGCTCGGTCTCCGGCGGTGTGTGGAAATCCACGAACGCGGGCGCGAGTTGGTTTTCGACGATGGATGATTTGATCACGCTCAACATCTCTTCGCTCGCAATGAAGCCGGGCGATCCGAACACGCTTTATGCGGGCACGGGCGAAGGCCTTTTTTATTTTGATAACTTGCCGGGCCGAGGCATTTTGAAAACGAGCGACGGCGGCAACACGTGGCGACGCATGCATGTGGCGCAAGGCCTCAATTCGCCGTTCATTTTGGCGATTGCAGTTTCACCCGCAAATCCCACTGTGGTATATGCCGCCGGGCGGAAAACCTATCCGCACGTTAGTTGGCCTGCTGAAACTGTGCCCGACCCCGGCAACAATGCCATTTTTAAATCAACCGACAGCGGCGAAACTTGGCAGGACATCACCACGGGAAAAGGCATCGAACACGATCCGCAGGACACGCGCGATAATATTCCTGCGGAGGTGATCGTCAATCCGCTCGACGCCAACGTGCTCTATGCCGCGTTCGGGCTTTATAGGTGGGGCGGCATTTGGAAATCCACCAACGGCGGACAAACGTGGTTTCGTTTAACGAACGGTCTGCCCGATGGGAATTTGCCGAACATGGGCTATGGCCGCATCAAGCTCGCAATGGCGCCTTCGAACCCGAACGTCCTTTATGCTTCGTTCACGCATGAAAAGAAGCAAGGCGATACGGCGAATCTTAAAGACAGCGCCATGCTCGGCATTTGGAAAACCACCGACGCCGGCCAGAGCTGGACGCAAGCAGCCACGCCGATGACCATCAACCAACTCAATCGCAACAACGGCAACTTCACCGCGCTCGGCGCGCAGGGCAGTTATGCGCACGCGCTCATCGTTCATCCCACTGATCCGAATACCGTGTTCCTCGGCGGCCTCGACATTTACAAAACCACGAACGGCGGCGCCACGTGGTCGCAAGCGAGCATGTGGCTCGAGCCGGGCACGCCACATAATCCGGAAAACCTGCCTTACGTGCATGCCGATCATCACGTGTTTGTGTTTGATCACTCGACGAATCCGCCCACGCTTTACAACGGCAGCGACGGCGGCATGGCGCGCTCGCGCGATCTCGGCGCGAGTTGGGAAACGCTCAACCACGATCTCGGCGTCACGCAGTTTTATACGTTCGCCGTTCATCCGAACAATTCGAGCATCATGCTCGGCGGCACGCAAGACAGCGGCACGCCGATGGTTCTCAATGATCAAGCCAATGCGTGGGAAGAGCTGGTGGGCGCGGACGGCTGGCAAGCGTATTTTGATCACACCGACCCAACGATCCTTTACGTTTCGACACAACAACTCGGCATGGTGCGCCTGGTGATGAATTACGCGACCGGCCAGACTGTTGATGAAAAACTCATTGGCTATTTCGACGGTTCGAACGGCATCACGCAACGCGATTACGATCACGCGGCGTTTTTCACGCCCTATGAACTGTCGCCCAACAATCCCAACGTGCTCATTTTGGGCACGAATCGTTTGTTGAAGTCCGTCAATCGCGGCGATAGTTGGACGGCGCTCAGCACCGAGATCGATACGGCGATCACGAACGTGGCGATTGCGGAGGGCAACGACAACATCATGTGGTTCGCCACCTCGCGCCGGATTTATAAAACCGAGGACAACGGGGCGACTTATGCCAACGTGACCGGAGCAAACTTGCCCAAACGTTTTCTCACGGACATCGAGTTTGATCCCTCGAACAATCGCAACGTGTACCTCACCTATTCCGGTTACGGCACGCCGCACGTGTTCAAATCATCCAACGCCGGCGCGAGTTGGACGGACATTTCGAGCAATCTGCCCGATGTTCCCGCGAACACGATTCAAGTGCATCCGCAGAATCCGAGTCAGCTTTTTCTCGGAACCGACATCGGCGTTTTTCTCAGCGAGAATGGCGGGCAAACGTGGCAGCCGGCAACGAACGGTTTGCCCACCGTGCAGGTTTCGGCGATTGCGCTGAACGCGAAC
>SZPB01000542.1 GCA_030263535.1 Cytophagia bacterium CHB2 | reverse complement strand
TGGCCTCCATCAGGATTTTGTGTCGTTTCGGAGTCGGCCGGTAAAACGTCATCATCATGAGATGAAGGTTTACGGTGAGCGAGTTCATCGCCACCACTTCACTCGGATGAGCCCCGACCAGTCGTGCGAGCGGCGGCGCGAGAATCTCATGGTAGGATTGCCAGGGATTTTTGGCGCGCAGATGCGCGTCAACGCCGAGGCGCTCCCAATCCAGCAGTTCCTGCTCAATGTAGGCACGCGCCGATTTGGGCTGCAACCCAAGCGAATGGCCGCACAAGTAAACACAATCCTCGCCAATTTTAGTTTTAGGGATATGAAAGCGTTCGCGATACTTTGCGAGAGGATCGCGAGCGTCAACGGCCAGGGCAAAATTGCGGTTGGTACGATAGTCAATCATCCGTGATCAGCCAATCTTGTTTAGTTCAGGATACTCAAAGAA
This sequence comes from Cytophagia bacterium CHB2, assembly GCA_030263535.1. NCBI lineage: Bacteria > Pseudomonadati > Bacteroidota > Cytophagia > Cytophagia bacterium CHB2. Next base: position 2,680 of record SZPB01000542.1, on the reverse strand, counting down.
ACGACTTCTCTTGACGCCGTCATTCATGCGGACTTCCTTGCCGGATGAACACAGCATTTCTGCACAAAATTACAGCGAAACAATCGGGTAAATGACCGGCCGGCTCGGCGCGGCGTCAGCAACAAAACTTGGCGTCTGAAGATTCAGCAGATACTCTCCATCATACACACTGTCATCGATGTAAATCATCTCCGTAATGGTTTTCAAAGAAGGATGATTCTCGTCAACATTTTGGCTGCCTTGCGGTACATTCCAAAACACATGATGGGCGCTCAGCCGGCCTTCGTCAAACATGCGATCCACCGAAGGCAAATCGACAAGCAAATGTTGCACGCCGAGGCTGGCAACCAATGCCATCGCCTCCCTCGAAAAAAAAGCCGGCATATGTTGCGCATAGCGTCGTGATTTTTTGGCGGGCTCATGGCGCGATGTACGTATGATCAAGCCGCTTAAAAAATCAGCCGAACGAGCTTGCAAATGATTGGATAGCTGCTCACGAGTGACCAGCCAATCTTCCTTTTGCTTCGCCGGGAGGTATGAATCGGCGCAAGCAAGAGCCGGCTCCGGCGTGACCGTAATAAGAGTCGCCGGAATGAGAGCATTCTGCAAGATGCGGTGAAGCGAAATCCTCTCATGTGAAATATGCCCGACGCATTCGGTGTGAGTTCCATTGCAATGTGGAATCAATCGATACTCTTCGACGTTACAGCTTCCTCCCCGCCTGGTATCGCCGACAAACGAGCCGCTCTCGAAGTGCCGCGCCGTTGCCTCCGGGGCATCAAAATGATTGGGCTGGGCGCCTTCAAAATACAATGGAATCGCGAGATCAATCGCGTTGGCAAGATCTATCCCATAAACCTTCCCTGCAATTTCACATTCAAGCTTCATGCTAAAAACTGCTTCTCGTTTAATCCGAACCATTTCGCGGCGATTGCACTACACCGTCGTTTTCTGCCCTCCTCGCGCATTTCTGGCAGCGAAGCAATCAAAGCATTGCGAAATTTTGAGAGAGCGGGGCAATGCTGAATTTGGGCGCAGGAACGGAACATCAACGGCGGGGCCGCAAGAACCCACTCTGTAAAACCATGATCGCAGATTTCTCGCAACTCAGGCCGGTTTTTGTGGAGAATAGGAGTGTCAATGTCGAGCTTGAGAGGTAAGCGCTGTTGTTTACTGTACGGCAAGGAAAGCTCATCCATGTAAGCGTGTTCAACGTTTTGCGGCTTGCCCAATCTACTGGTGTTCAGTATTTGGCTTGGCAAGAATAATCTTGATTTTACCGGCTGATGTGTGTCAAGCTCATTCACGATTGCCAGTAAATTGCTGATCAATGAGCCTCGAAGGCGATTTTAACCTAACCCGGCGTCGCGGTCAACTCGCATTCCAATAACGGTGATTTGATCGCCGGTTTTCGACACTCAGGCTTAATTGCTCCCCACCTCAACCTTGCGATTCCTGACATACTTCTCGGCCCATTCGAACATTTCGGCGAGTGCGTGCAACACGGATTCGCGCGCAACATAGCCGTGACTCTCATGCGGCAGCAACACCAAACGCGCGGTGCCGCCATTGCCTTTGATGGCTTGATAGAGCCGCTCGGATTGCATTGTGTGTGTACCGGGATTGTTATCCGCTTCGCCATGAATGATGAGAATCGGCTCGTTGATTTTATTGGCATGCGTAAAGGGCGAAACTTTCATATAAATCTCCGGCGCTTCCCAAAACGAGCGGCGCTCGCTCTGAAATCCGAAGGGTGTCAGCGAACGATTATAAGCTCCGCTGCGCGCAATACCGGCGGCAAAATCATCGGAATGCGCCAGCAAGTTTGCCGTCATAAACGCGCCATAGCTGTGGCCGGAAACAAAAACGCGCTTGCGGTCAATCACGCCCAGGGAATCGAGCTTGTCAATGGCTGCCCGGCCGGAGGAAACGATTTGCTCAACAAAGGTATTGTTCATGGTTTCGGGGTCGCCGACCACCGGCATCGTAGCGTCGAGCAAAACCGCGTAGCCCTGTGTCAGAAAAAATAACGGCGAGGCGCCGCGCAAAAACGTGAAGGTAAACGGCGAGCCGCGGACTTGCCCGGCAGTGGCGGGATCGGAATACTCCAGCGGATAAGCCCAAATCAACAGCGGCAATTTCGCGCCGGCTTGATAGCCGGGCGGCAAATACAACGTGCCTGAAAGCGGCACCCCATCGGCGCGATTGTACTTCACCAGTTCTTTTTTTAATCCGGAGAGCTGCGGCGCGGGATCTTTGAAATCTGTGAGAGTCGAACGCGTCTTCTTTTTGAAATCGACGATGAAGTAATTGGGCGGCTCGGTTTGCGATTCGTAGCGGGTTATGATCGTATTGCGTTCTTTGCCGAAAAATGCGATGAATTGCTCATAGGCTTTCGGCGGTGATTGAAAAAGTTGTTGCTTGGCCAGCGTCTTTAGATTCATGCGATCGACACGCGGCCGGTCGCCTTCCGCCGAAGCGCCGCGCGCATTCAGATAAATCCAATCGCCTTCTTGCAGCAAAACGGTTTCGCCGTTGGGCCGCGTTTCATAGATCGGCCGGCCCGGGTCGTTATAAGCATCGTTCACGCTCAGATCAAAAAGAACTTTTCGCGTTTTGGCAGGCTTGGCCAAATGCAAAAACGTCGTCGTGCGCCACCGGCGGTCGCGATCATATTCGG
>SZPB01000541.1 GCA_030263535.1 Cytophagia bacterium CHB2 | reverse complement strand
TTCAGCAAAGGCACCCAGTACTCTCGCGAAGGCATTCAACACTCAGCGGAGTATCAAAACACCAGTGATAAGACAATAGTTGCAATTCAACTGGGCTTAGTAAGCTTTGACATTTGGAACGAATTTCTTGATAGAATGGGGGGGATTTCAATTCGAAATTTACCACCCAAGATCAAGGAGAAAGGTTCATGGGTAGCAACTGCATACGCTGACTTTTCTTTTTTGACAGGGGTGTGTTATGTGAGTAAAGTACGCTTTGAAAGTGGTGAAATTTGGGTCGCAGATTTAGATGTTATCGCTGATGAACTTAGAAAAATAGAGAAGAATTTCGATGCCTCGATTTTAAGGGGTAAAGATAAGGAAGAATAAATCGCAACTACAAATTCGGCCTAAAACCAATTGTAGCATTTAATTTGTGTATGAAAAGGACAGGTGAGCGGCGACATTAATCATCAATATCGTTTGATGCGAATTTCTGTTATTAATTAACATTCTGTTTTTGTCATCTTGCCGTGAGCGTGCGTCCATGACAATTTTGGCACACTATTACTGCACAAATAACCCACGATCATTGATTTCTGGTTCTCAGGAGAAGGAAACATTAAATGGGCCTCTGGTCCTCCATCAAAAACAAAATCAAGAAAGCCGCCAAAAAAGTTTGGCGGGTGGTGAAGGCTGTTGTTAGGGTCGTGGTGCGCGTGGTGATGACGGTGGTTGGCCTGGTGCTCGGCATTTTCGATCTCTTGCTCGGCTTTGTGGCGTGGCCGCCGAAGAAACTGCGGCTGCACATCTTCATTCTTTCTGATCAAAACGGGCCGCTGGTCAATCCCGGCGACCTGACTCTCGCGATTGACTTCGCGCGTAAGACGTTAAAAGATCGCTTCAATGTCAAGTTATTGCCCTACAGCGAAGGCATGGTCGAAATCATCACCGCGCCCGCGCCTTCTGCGGCATTGGTCGTGCATTGCGATTCCGGCGCGTTTAAAGAGGAGTTCGGCGAAGCGGGCGAGTATTTTGCAAAGCACCTGGCCGGCTGGAACGCAATCCCGATTTCATTGACTTTTCCAATTACGGCATTCGTTGTGCGCGATATTGTGGGCAAGCAGGGCTGCTCTCTCGGCCCGCTCTCGGATTATTTAACTCTCGATCTCGCCGGCGTGAAGAGTGACAGCACGCTGGCGCATGAAATCGGCCATTCGTGCAGCCTCTGGCACTCTAAAACACAATCGAATCTGATGTGGCCCGATACCAAACGGGGCAATCAAGTCAAATGGTTTCAGAAGAACCTGCTGCGCAGCTCACGACACGTCATGTATTGGTGATCTATTAGAGAAAAACCGTCGGACGAAGGTGTTTTTTGGGTATGAAATAATACTCATGGAGTTTTCCATGCCAGCGCTTCGTAAAAATTGGTTTTTGCTGATCAAGCTCAGCGTCATCGTTTTTCTGTTTTCCGGCTGCGGCAGCGGCGAATTGCCCACGGCAGTGGAACAGCCACAGGAGTTGTTTGCGGTGTCGGTCAAACAACCTCCGGTGCTCGACGGCCGCGCCAACGATGCCGTCTGGCAACAGGCGCCGCGCTATCGCGTTTTTATCGATAACAACAGCGGCGTCAACGCGCCGGCAAGCGGTTTCTTGATGGAGTTCAAAGCCGCCTGGTGGAAAGAGACTGAAATCGATACGGCGCAGAACGATACCTCCGAAGTCATCTATGTCGGCTTTCTGGCAACCTGGCCCGACGCCGACAAAAGCCTCTCCCGGCAAGTCTGGTCTTACGATCCCGCCACTGCAACATGGTCGCAAAGTCAGCAAGGCTCGGATTGGATGATGATGTATTGGCTAAGCTCCGGAAAAGACAGAGATATTTGGTATTGGGATGCTGCGTTGACGAATCCCATGGGCTATTTTCAGGATATGACGCTCGAAGGCTTCCAATCCGGCCAAACCGTAACGCCCTACTTTGCGCGCGTCGACGGCCTGAACTTTCTCAACGATACGCCTTCGTATCGTAACACTTGGGATCTCAACTACGATGACAACAAAACCCCGCGTGATTCGACGGATGATCGTCCGAAATTTGCCTGGAAAAACGATGCGGAGGTGACGCCGCCGGCATTGCCGCCGGTTTATTCCGAAACTTCGGAGAATCGCCAGTTTCTAATCGATTATGAAAGTGCTGTGCTCGCTTCTTCACCCTATGCCACCCCCAATAAAGCCGTCAGCCTGCCTTCATTCGTTTTGCAAGAGCCGCTCGGCGGGTCTGCGGACATTCGGTCGTTTGGGCGATACGAGAACGGCTATTGGACGGTCGAGTTCATGCGCAAAGGAACAGGCACGGAAACCAGCGACATCCCCTTTGATCCCGAAGAACGATTTTTTTCACAAGTTTTTGTGGTCACCGTTGGCAACAATGCGCTCTCCCCGTTTGAAAGCACAACAACGGGATTCAGTCTCAACAACCCGGTACAGTTGACATTTCAGTTTATCCTTGAGGATTGAATTATGTGCAGCCTTCGCCGGCATATCACAATGGCAGCGGCGCTGCTCGCCTGGGCCGCGCTCAGTTCGTGTAACAATCAACCCACCGATCAGGGGCTTACCAGCGGCAGCAAGCCGCCGGAAACTGCTTTTGCACCGTTGCCGCTGGACGGTTCGATGAACAATGCCTTCAAGCTGCGGCTCGAATGGCACGGCAATGATTCAGACGGCATCATTCAAGGTTACGAATATCGCATCACCGGCCCGTTGTTTGACAACACCTGGACATTTACCGAATCGTTTTTTGTGAATTTCAAGTTTCGCAACGGCTGGCACACCATTGAGGTGCGCGCGATTGACAATACCGGCACGGTCGATCCCACACCGGCCACGCTGAACTTTCATGTCTTGGGCCCCACGTTTGACCAGGGCATTTTGATCATGGACGATGAGCCGAATGCCGTAGCAACCGAGGCGCTCGTCGATGCCTATTATGACTCGCTGATGATAGGCGCGGGCTACACGCGCTATACGGTTTGGGATTATCAAGCACAGTTTGCAACCAGCCGGCCCGTGTTTACGCCGCCGCCCAACGACACCACCGGCACGATCGGCATTGGCGCATTCACCACGATCATTTGGTATAC
>SZPB01000540.1 GCA_030263535.1 Cytophagia bacterium CHB2 | reverse complement strand
AAGACATGATGCCGACATTGTTGCACTGGCTCGGTTTGCCGGTTCCTGATGATTGTGATGGCGTTGTACGCCGCGAATGGTTCGAGGAACAGCGCAACGGCCATGATGTGGTTTTTGCGCCGAGCGCGATCGAGATGAACCGCGAAGTTATGCTTTCCGAGGAAGAGCAGCGTGAAATCGAAAGTCGCTTGCAAACTCTGGGCTACATTTAAATGACACGGAATAATCGTAAACACGGCCAGTGGTTGTCCGCGGGGCTCACAGCATTCGTGCTGTTTGGAACTGGATATGTTGCGGCGCAAAATCCGCCGTACGGTTATGTGCCCAACATCGGCGTCGCCAAGAAAGCTTTTTCATTCGGCATCTGGGGCGATCCGCAAGTGGCGTTTTACGCGCCCGGCACCAAGTTCGATAATCCCGATAGCAAGCGGAATTATGAAACCGTAGTGCCGCGCTTGCAGCAAGCCGTCGCGCTCACGAATCAGCTTAAGCCGGAGTTTGTCGTCACGCTCGGCGACAACATCCACAACACCGGGGAATGGGAAAATTTCAATCTGTTTGTGCAAACGGTAAAGCCGCTGCAAATGCCGCTGTATTTGCTGATGGGCAACCACGATCACGTGCCGGAAGCCGATACCTTTGCCACCAATCCCATCAAAAATCGCGAGTTTGCCAACTTCATCTGGGCTCAGCAACAAATCAACGGCCTGGAGCTGGTGGTGTATTCCTTTGACGCCGGCGATTGGCACTTTGTCCTGTTCTCGCAAGCCGGCGGCAACGGCTACGGCGTGGATGATTTCATGGCAAAGCATCCAGAGTTTCTCACCTGGCTCGACGCCGATTTGCAAGCGAACCGTGAGCGCCCAACCATGTTTTTCACGCATCACCCGTTGCTGCCGGTTGGGCGAGCCCAATTCGACACCTATGGGCCCGGTGCGGCAAATCGCGCCGCGTTGATGAACATCCTCACGCGCTATGGCAATGTGAAATTCGCCTTCTTCGGGCATGTGCATAACACGGTGGCCTCGATTCCGGAAATCTCCTGGCGCTATAAAGGTACGGCTTTTATCCTGATGCCGAATACCGCCAATTTTATCCGCGCCGCGGATTATCTCGAAACCGCGAACTCATCGTGGGGCGTTGGTATGGTGAAACTCAACGGCACGGTCTGCGAAGCCATCACATTCCACACGCTTGCCGACGAAATCATCACGATCGACCCGGATGCATTCGCGGAATACGATGATGCCGTTTATGGTTATCTGCAACCCGAATGGACCTGGCCTGCCGGCGCGAGGTTGCTCAATCCCAGTTTCGAGGAACCGTTAAACAGCGGCTGGTTCGTCAATCATTTGCTGAGTTATGACACCCCGCCCATCCAAAAACGGTTGATTCAACCAAGAGGCGCCAGCCGGAAAAACCTTTATCTTTACACCAAGGCGAAAGACCGGCAGGTCAGCACAAATAGTTATTTGACCTCCGAGGTGCGGCAAGCCCTCACCCCGCCGGCGCCTGAGCGGTGGCCGGTCTTGAAATTGAGCTACAGAATTAAGTCGACGGAATACTTGCATCCGGAGGTGTGCCGGCCATATGTCATGATTTCCGGTCATAAAAATCAGACGAGAGTTCCACAATTTGCGATCAGCTACAGCCTGGGTTCTGCCTTCAGTTTCGCGGGAATGCGAGGCGCTTACGTTTCTTTGGAAATACCGCCAAGTTTCGACGATTGGAATGAATTGCTGCTCTATCCCAGAGCGGATTATGAACGCTACTTTCCCGATAAAAAATGGGAGACGCTGGAACTGCAAAGAATCGTTGTCACGCTCGGCGTCATGAATGAGAATTACACCCCCAACTCGGAACCGGCGGAAGCCGGAGTCGCATTCGACGCGCTGGACTGGAGTACGGTTGACACGCCAACGCCAACGTCCGTGGAGGTTGCCGGCGCCCGGTATTATCAACCGGTCTCGTTTCAACTTTATCAAAATTATCCGAATCCCTTCAATCCGGCGACGACGATTTCTTTCGCGTTATTGCAAACGGCGGAAGTACGCGTCCAGGTTTATGATCTTGCCGGGCGGCTGGTGGCAACTTTACAAGATGGACGCATGAACGCAGGCGCATATGCGATCAACTGGACGCCGCAAGAAGAGGCCGCGAGCGGCGTCTACCTGCTCAAGTTTACGGCGAATGAATTCGTGCGCACGAAGAAAATGGTTTTGATGCGATGACGTCCGATATCAGTGTCATCATTCCGGCGTATCAGGCGGAGAAATGGCTGTCACGGGCTGTCGAAAGTTGTCTGGCCCAAACGTTGCCACCGGCTGAAATCATCATTGTTGATGATGCCTCGCGCGACGCGACGTTCAACGTGGCGCAACAGCTTGCCGGCAAGCATGCGCAGGTACGCGCCTTCAAACACGAGCACAATCGCGGCCCGGCGGCGGCGCGCAATCTCGGCGCGCGCAACAGTCGCGGCGTCTTTCTCGCGTTTTTGGATGCCGATGATTACTGGCATGCGGAGAAGCTGCAGCGCCAGTATCAAACCATTGCAGCGCAACCGGCGCTCGGTTTGGTGATCTCCGCCTTGCGCGAAGTTCGCCCGGATGGCAGCAAAATCCGCGATGTTCGTTTCCGGTTGCCGGCGCAGCGGGAAGCGCGTGTGGCGGCTTCGTTTCTGTTTCAGATCAAACTCATCACGCCGACCATGTTCATGCCCCGCAAGGTTTATGAAGAGGTGGGCGGATTGGACGAAAGTTTGCGCACCTGCGAGGATCACGATTTGTTCATGCGCATTGCCGCGGCGCATGAGGTGGCTTGTCTCAATGAATTGCTGGTCTACCGCTGTGTGACGCCGCGCAGCGCCTCGCAAACCGGCACACCGCACCATATCGAATCGAACTACCGGCGTTTTTTGAGTCTCTCGCTGCAACGCTTTCCCTATTTGCGCAAGCACGCTTCCGCTTTTGAAGCAAAACTGGATTTTCAAGTCGGCCGGCGCTTTCAGCGGCAGGGCGACACCTATACTGCGCGCCGCTATTTCGCGCGGAGTTTTCAAACAAAGCCGACGCTCAAGCGCGGCCTGGCATGGGCCACAGCCAATCTGCCGAGAAGCTGGCAGGGATT
>SZPB01000539.1 GCA_030263535.1 Cytophagia bacterium CHB2 | reverse complement strand
CGAGCAGCCACAATCACCTGGCGCAGGAATATTATTCGCTGAAAGCCCGGCTGCTCAAATTGCCCAAAACCCGCGGCTGCGATCTGGTGGCACCGGTGACAAGCAAGCGTGAAACCGTTCCGTTCGCCGAAGGCCAACGCCTGATTCTTGCGGCTTTCGAAGATTTCTCTCCGGAAATTGCCGGTTTTGCGCGCGAGATGTTTGATAAAAAGTGGATCGATGCCGAAGTGCGCGCCCACAAGCGCGGCGGCGCCTATTGCCACGGCGTGATTCCGCAGCATCATCCTTACATTTTGATGAATTATAACGATGATATTGACAACGTTTATACTCTTGCGCACGAGCTGGGCCACGCGGTGCATGATTTTCTCGCGCGGCGCAAGCAATCGTTGTTCAATTATCATCCGCCGCTGGTGGCCGCTGAAACCGCCTCGGTTTTTGCTGAAATGCTTCTGACGAAGAAACTGCTGCGTGAAGTCAACGAGCGCGAGCTGAAAATCGCCATTCTCACCGGCAAGCTTGAAGATCTGTTTGCCACGATTCACACGCAGAATTACTACACGCTGTTCGAGCTTGACGCTCATCGCGCCGGAGCAGAACAGCGGCTTTCTTCCCAGCAGCTTTGCGCAATGTGGGACAAACGCCGCAGCGAAATGTATGGCGATGCTGTCGAGTTTCTGCCTGAACAAAAATGGTATTGGTCGGCCATTCCGCATTTCATTCACACGCGTTTTTATTGCTATGCCTACACCTTCGGCGCGCTGTTGGTGCTGGCGCTGTTCCGGCGCTACGAAGAAGAGGGCAAAAGCTTCATCCCGCGTTATATTCATCTGCTCGAAGCCGGCGGCTCGCAAGAACCGGAGAAGCTGATTGCCGGGATGGGATTGGATTGTCGCCAGCAAAGTTTTTGGGAGGGAGGCTTCACGGTGATGCGTGAGATGTTGGAGGAATTGAAAACGTTGATATAATTTTCTGGAGCCCGGCTTCACACTTTCCAAAGTGTAAGGTGTAAAGTTCATACTTCATTCACACTGTCTCGCATGAAATTCCTCTTTTCTGAAACGCCGCCCGATTACAAGCACTATATTTTCCCCTACGCCATCTGGGCTTTCCCGGAGGCGGGTGAAACGACGAAAGATTTTTTTGAGCGCGGCTTCCTTCCCTCCTCGAAGAATCTCGATCGTTTTTATCTGTGCCGCAGTGTGCGCATTTTGTTGGCGGATTTCAGTCCGTCCTCGGAAAATCGCCGCATTCTGCGTAAATGTGAGGGACTCGAATATGAACTGGTGCCGCGCGCTGATTTTGATTTCAACCCGGCGTGGCGGGATTTCTGCCTGACGTATGCCGGCATCAAATTCGGTGCGGAGGTGATGACTCCGACGCGCCTCGATAATCTCATGAACTCCAGAATCACTTCGCATCTCATGATCTTTCGCGATCCGGCGGAGGGCCGCGATGTCGGCCTGGTGACGCTGTTTCTCGAACCGCCGCATGTGGCGCAATATTATTACGCCTTTTATGATCTCAATTATTATCGCCGCAATCTCGGCATATTCATGATGACTTCCGCGGTGAGTTATTTTGCGGAACAAAATTTTCACGGCATTTATTTGGGAAGCTGCTACTCACAAAACGCTTTGTACAAAACGCAATTCGCCGGCGCGGAGTTTTTTAACGGCGCGTGCTGGTCGCACAATCTTGACGAGTTGAAATATCTCATCGCGCGCAACAGCCAGCCGGCGTCGCAGCATTTATTTGAAGTTGAGGAGTACATCCATCAATTTTACGAAGGGGATTTGGGGAAAATTGTTGAGCGGTCGCTCTTTCAGATTTGAAGGATAGCCGCTGGTTTGTATCATTCCCGCCTTTCTTGCGACAAAAACTTCGTTTTTGCCGTCAAGTATTTGTGCTTCTCAAAAAATCTTTGAAATCCGTGTGGATCAGTGTAAATCCGTGGCGAAAAGCCATACGCCGATTTTCTGACAAGCTGAAAATCGAAGCTCCTCGAGCAGCTTTGTGGATTTCGCGCACAAAAATTGAACTCCCACCAAAAAGCAAAAGCCTTTTCGTTGGGGGGTTCATTTCCCTGGGCGAAACACTTTCAGAATTTTATTCTAAATTCGTGGCAGCGATGATGATTTTGTTTTTCACCTCCCCCAGATTCCTGGCCACCTCCGTGAGGGCGCTGACCGGAACCGAAACAAGAATGACTTCCGCTTCCTGCGTTGCCGCCGTCACGGTATTTGCACTGAGGTTTTGATTTGCAGCGACCAGCGCCAGCACCTCGCGGCCGCCGGGATTGCGCACACCCAAGATGACGCCGTGGCCCAGCCTGAAGCGAGCGCGCCGCCAACTTTACCGGCGCCGATGATCGCGATTTTCATGATAGCTTCCTCATAAAGAAAACGGCTTGCAATAACGCCTCGCAGCTCACTCTGTCAAGTCTGATGGTGACTATTGGGGTGATTTCAAGCGGCAAAATGATTGAAGCCGGCCCCAGTTTGAATTTCTGAACTCACAAACCGCGACAACGAAGACACGCCTAAACTCCCAACGCTTCAATCACCAATTTTGCCGCCGCCGTTCCCGAGTACTGTTGCTGGCAGGTGATCAAGCGCCCGTCACGAATCGCAAACGGCTTGAACCGGCCGGTCACTATGAAATTTGTATTCGGCAATTTTTTCGCTTCGTCTTCAATCCAAAACGGTTGAATGCGTTTGCCGACGAAGGCATCGGCAAATTGTTCTTCAGCGTTCGCGAAGCCCGTCCAGGTTTTGCCGTCAACGAGTAATTTGCCGCCGGAAAGTTTGACTTTCAACAACACGCATGTGCCGTGACAAACGACCGCCACAACCTTGCCCGCTTCATAAAAGTCGGCAACGAATTTGTGCAGCCTGGTATCATCGCTGAACGTGTACATCGGCGATTGCCCGCCGGCGAGAAAGAGCGCATCATCGTCCGCAGATATTCACCTCTGCGATGCTGCGCGTGTTCTCCAGGAGTGCCGCAAGTTTGGGTGTACTCAAAAACCCCATGCGAATCAAATCGTTTGTGGAATACCCGCTGGCATCACGCGGATCGCTGAAGGAATCGATTTGCAGTTTGCCGCCTTTGCGGCTGACAATATCGACCAGGTAACCTTTCTCGGTGAATTCATAATACGGATGCGTCATC
>SZPB01000538.1 GCA_030263535.1 Cytophagia bacterium CHB2 | reverse complement strand
ATCAAAAACTGCGGCGCGCGGTGAACGACTTATCTCCCACGGAAGCGCTGCAGAAAATGCTCAAGCTGCTTGCCATGTTTCCCACCAACGAGGCGGTATTGAAAAAGTTTTCGGCGTAAAATTGCAACTGGCTTTGCGTCGCGTTGTTTGTAATCGCTATGAGGAGGAGGAATGAAATTTTTGCGCAAGTTCATTGCCGCGATTGAGGCAATGAACGAAAAGGTGGGCTATCTCGTCTCCTGGCTCACCACGCTCATGGTGCTGATCGTCTGTTATGATGTCTTCACCCGCTACTTTCTGAAGCGCAGCAGCGTTGCCGTGCAGGAATTGGAATGGCATCTCTTTGCCGTCATCTTTCTGCTCGGCGCAGGTTTTGCGTTCAAACACGACCGGCATGTGCGCGTCGATCTTTTTTATGCCAAGCTTTCTCCCAAAGGCCGCGCGTGGATTGATTTGCTCGGCGCTTTGTTTTTCCTCATACCCTTCGCTGCTTTGATTATTTGGACATCCTACACGTTCGTTCACAACGCATTTGTCATTCGTGAAACCTCTCCCGACCCGGGCGGACTGCCGGCAAGATATATCTTGAAAGCCGCTCTCCCCGCCGGTTTTGCGCTCTTGTTGCTACAAGCCGTGGCGCACGCCGGCAAAGCGCTGCTCCTCATTCTCGATCACCCGATGCACGCGCAGGAGACCCAATCATGAGCGACACCGCCGCCCTTCTGCTTTTTGCTGTGTTATTTGTTTTGTTGCTTCTCGGCTATCCCGTGGCCTTCACGCTCGGTGGTGTTTCGCTGATATTCGGTTTGGCAACGTTCGGGCTTGATTTTTTCAACTTGTTGCCGCTGCGCATTTGGGGAGTAATGACGAATTACGTGTTGCTCGCGGTACCGCTGTTCATTTACATGGGCGTGATGCTGGAAAAATCCGGGCTGGCCGACGATCTTTTGGAAACGATGGCGTTGCTATTCGGGCGAATGCGGGGCGGCATGGCGATTTCCGTTATCATCGTCGGCGCCTTGCTTGCCGCCACCACCGGCATCGTAGGCGCAACAGTGGTCACCATGGGGCTTTTGAGTTTGCCAACCATGCTCCGGCGCGGTTACAGCCCCGAACTAACCACCGGCACAATTGCAGCCGCCGGCACGCTTGGTCAAATCATCCCGCCCAGCATTGTGCTGGTTTTGCTGGGCAGCATTCTGAATGTTCCAATAGGCGATCTGTTTGCCGGCGCATTCATTCCCGGCACAGGCCTGGTCTTGATCTATCTCTTGTGGATCGCGATCATTTCATGGCTCAAACCGGGCGCAGCTCCGGCAATGCCTGCCGCCGAGTTGGATCGCTTCCAGGGGCGGCACATGGCAAAAAGAGTCTTGCTCGCATTCTTGTTGCCGGTGGCATTGATGATCGCGGTGCTCGGCTCGATTTTTTTGGGCGTCGCTTCGCCCACCGAGGCTGCGGCGGTAGGCGCGTTAGGCGCCACCCTACTGACAGTGTTCTACAAAAAGCTCAATTATAAAACGCTGAATGCCGTCATGCGCGAAACCACGTTTCTTACCAGCATGGTTTTCATCATTCTCGTCGGCGCTACGGCATTCGGATTGGTCTTTCGCGGCATGCACGGTGATCGCTATCTCACCGAATTGATTATCAGCTCTAATCTTACGCCGCATGCGTTTCTGGCTTTGGTGATGGTTGTCGTGTTCATCGCCGGCTTCTTCATTGACTTCATCGAGATTATCTTTATCATCGTGCCGGTGGTCGCGCCGATTTTTGTCAAAATGCAGGTCGATTTGTTGTGGCTCGGCATTCTACTGGCGCTTAACCTGCAAACCTCGTTTCTCACGCCGCCCTTTGGTTTTTCGCTCTTTTATCTCAAAGGCGTGGCCCCGCCCGAAGTCAAAACGACTCACATTTATCGTGGCGTTGTGCCCTACATTATCATACAGGTACTGGCATTGCTGCTGGTGATCTTCTTTCCGCAATTGGCGACATGGCTGCCGAAATTCATGGGACAATAAATTCCAAATTCTGATCCCGAATAGTTTCTCTGATATCAACAAAAAAGCTCCTTGTCGCCAGAACAAGGAGCTTTTTCCTACTATACAACTCTAAAAGAGTTTTGTCACGGCTTGCGAGATGCCAAACCGAAACTCACCCAAACAAAGCGGGCGAACGATTTTAGTTGAACATATACCGCAATCCCACCTGAATCTGCCAGCGCGAATTCAAGCCCGCATCGTCGATGAACGTCTTGGACGGCCCGGTGAAATTGAAAACCGGCTCGCCGCTGGTCCCATCAAAATTTACCAGCCGCAGTGGTGAAGTTGCTGAGGCGCTCGCAACTTTGCGCACACCCCAGCTCGAATTGATCAAATTCGGAACATTGAGAATGTCGAAACTCAACTGTATGGTTTGCCGTTTGGCGCCCGCGTTAAACGAGAAATCTTGCAGCACGCGCAAATCGATGTTGTAATACCACGGATTTACCGCGCCGAAGCGTTCCGAAATTTCGCCGCGATGCGCGCTGAGATATTTGTCTTGTTCAATAAAGGCATTGAGCGCGTTCCATTGTTCCTGGGCGGAAACGGTACGGCCGGTGGCGTCCGTGTAGGGCGCAAAATTGATCTCGTTCTGGTTCGCCGGAATGTAGATCAAATCGTTGCCGCCCTGGCCGTCGCCATTCACGTCGCCGGAATAGAGATACGAATACCGATTGCCGCCCGAACCTGCGAAGCGATTACCCTCCGCCACTTCCAAGAACAAACCAAAATGCGTTGCCATGCTATTCGACCAGCTCTTACGATAAGTCGCGCTGCCCACGATGCGATGGCGCTGGCCGAATTCCGAGTAACTTAACTCCGGCAGATTGGGATTGCCCTGCACCGGCTGATTCTGCCACAACACGCTGGCGATTTCAGTGGATTTCAACTGATTCTTCGCCCGCGTGAAGCTGTACGTCAGTGTCGAGCCAAACAGGTGATCTACTTCGGCAGGACCGAGAGGTTGGGCTGTGGACATGGGGCACCTCAAGAACAGATCGACCGCAAATCTGACACCGGAGCCAATCCAGGCAAGCGTTCGGCCAGAGTCAGGGGTCAGAGCACCAACGCGACGCCCGAGGTACCGATGGCGTATTCGTAGTTGTCGAGGAGTCCGAATAGGCCCAGCGGGGCCAGCAGCGCACGCATG
>SZPB01000537.1:3211-4559 GCA_030263535.1 Cytophagia bacterium CHB2 | reverse complement strand
TCATCACGCGCGAGCGTTTTTTGTATTTGTCACAATATGATTTCACCTGCGGCGAGCTGTCGGATAGCGCGCGTGTCTTCTTTCGCGTGCATGAGCGCCGGCTTTATGTCGGGATTTACTATTCGCGTGATTTGATTCGCTCGCTGGAAAAACATGATCCGCGTACCGGCCTTTCCGAACGCAACATCACAGCGTTCTGCGTGTTCGTGGAAGAGATCAATCATGCCGTGCACGGGGCGTTGAAATTTATGGAGGGGTTGCCGGATTTCGGTCAGGAAAGCTTCTTGCAGGATCTGGAACTGCAGGCCAAGATCGACACCTATCTCTTGCTCAAATACTTCCTCGCGTTTTTTAATCAAAGCAAACAGCTCGAAGCCATGGACCGGCTCTGGCTGCGCCATCATCTCTTTGAGCGGGAGGAATTGAATTATGCTTCTTCCGCGTTGGCCGGACGTTACTATCAGGCCGTCGTTTTAGGAGAGAAATACACACGCTTTTTGGATGGTTTGCCCCCCGCCGAGCGTTTGCAGGAGATACGGCGCTTCCGCCGCATGCCGTATCACGCCAAGCGAACGTACATCAATTGCCTGCCTTGACGCCGTGGCTGTCGCCGTTCGCCACGAACATCATTTTGCGCACACGCTCCTTCAACACGTCGATCAAAAAAGGCTTGGCCAGAAATTCCGTAGGTGGCAGTTGCAACGCTGCTTCGATTTTCTCGGAGTCGCGTATGCCGGTCAACAGCAACACTGGAATATGAGCAATGGTTGCGTCGGCGCGAATGGCTTTGAGGGTATCCAGGCCGTTCATCTCCGGCATCACCACATCCATTACGATCAAATCCGGCAATTCCCGGCGGATGATCTCCAGGCCTTCGCGGCCATTGCCGGCTTCGACAATCTCATAACGCTCGCGGCGCAAAGAATGCCGGATGAGGTTGCGAATCGGCGCTTCATCATCGATGGTAATAATTTTCTTCGGCGGCGTTGCCGGCAGTGTTAGGTTTGCGCTATCAGTCACGCTCAAATTCTCCTCGTCCCTGAATCATCGTGTGCCGAACACGCTTGCGGCGTGCTTCTATCCATGCCTCTCACGCTACCCCTTCTCAGGAACAACGGGCGATAAAAGCCTGACACTCGATTCGAAAATTTCCGGTGCGCGCAGCAACGCCGCTATTTTCTTTTCGGCGTCCTGCACATCTGCACAATCGTCCGGATCGATGCGGCTGATCCAATGACGATTCTGTTGCAGCCAGCGCGCGGCAATCTCAACTTGCTCAACCTCAAAACGCGCTTCTTTTTCGCTGCTGTTTGCAGCCGAATGCTTTTGCCAAAAGGCCGCCAACGTT
>SZPB01000537.1:0-3200 GCA_030263535.1 Cytophagia bacterium CHB2 | reverse complement strand
GGCCGCCAAAGTTTTATGCAAACGTTTGCCAGGTTTGCGGCGGAGAACAAGCATCAATTTCGTCAGTTTGTGCGGTTTCACAAAATAAATCATTACGCGCTGCGGCGCCGTTACG
Organism: Cytophagia bacterium CHB2; assembly: GCA_030263535.1. Classification (NCBI taxonomy): domain Bacteria; kingdom Pseudomonadati; phylum Bacteroidota; class Cytophagia; species Cytophagia bacterium CHB2. The sequence goes on along the minus strand of SZPB01000537.1, from coordinate 3,085 downwards.
GCCGGGTCCCGCGGCAGCGGCACGATAAATATACCGCTCTTGTTTTGCGGCTGCGTAGCCTTTTCCGCGTGAATCAGGCGCTGGCGATTGAGCGCCGGCTTGAAGCGGCGAATCAACGCCTGCTCGCGCAGCAATGCCTCAAGCTCCGTGTCGTGGACTTCATAATGCAACGTTTTTAATTCCGTTTGTTGCCGCTGCAGCTTTACATCCTCCGGCGTTGGCTGTCGAAAATAATTTTGCACGCGCTTGCGCAAATTTGCCGCTTTTCCGACGTAAATCACTTTGCCTTTGGCGTTTTTCATGAGATAAACGCCGGGCGCTTCGGGCAATTGCCCGACAAAGCGCTCATCAAAATCATAGCTGCCAAAATTCACGCGCGTGTCTTGCCGCGCATAGGTCGCGAGCTGTTCCCACGTTGTCAAGCCTTGCGCTTCACCCCTCCTGACCAGTTCCGTCAAAATCTCGCTTTCTGCGTTGAGACAATCAACCAGCCCGTCATGCCAGGGGCGATGTGCAAACATGCGGGCATAAAGCGCCGGCAGCTTGGGCGCGCGCGGCAATTGAAGCAGATGCTGCGCCAATTTTGGCAAGGCGATGGTTGTCATGGGCAAAAACGGCCGGCGGTTCATTGCGGCGAGGCGGCGCAACGCCAACAAAGAGCTGCGTAGATTCCAAGAAACCAGCACAGCCTGTTGCAGCCGCTCCGACCAAAGTTGCCAGAATTCGCTAACAGTTTTTTCAGAGAACACGGTCTCGGTTGTCATCGCATGCCCGGCGCCAATGTTATATGCGGCGATTTCGCCTGTTTCACCTTGAGGCATATAGCATAAGCCCAAAACCATGCTGCGCGCTTGCTTGATTTCCACCGGTCGCATCGGGGTTTCGATGAGGCAGGCGCTGAGCCGCATGTTATTTTCCGCCGCGCCGTTCACCGGGACCAAATGCCAGTTTCCCAAACCATCATTCCGCACGCGAGCATCATCGCGCAACAGCGGCGTCACAATTTTTTCCGCTTGCAAAACCGAGGCATGACGCAAGTGAAAAACAGCGCGCGCAATGGCAATCGAAGACGCTTGCCCGCCGCATTGCAACAAAAATGCATGAATCTTATCTCGCATAGCCAACGCGCCGATCTATCAAAGTTCGTGACGCCCGAATCGTTTAGGGATGAAAACGGGTAAACTCCGTCATCCTGCCGCCTAAACAAAAAAGGCGTTCTCCCTAAGCGTGGCCGCAACGTCCGTCGCTAACCGTTCCGTTGTTGCTTCGCCCAAGGAGAACGCCCATCATTCATTATCGCGCTGAACATGCTCAACTCCTGCGTTGCTCTCGGTTTCCTCACAGCTCACTGCATGAGCCGCAAAAACCTCCCCTAGGCAACCCAAAGATAAAACACAATCCCACAGGCAAGTTGATAAATGTGGCGGTAAAATAGACGAAGGGTTACATAAAGTCAAGCGAAAATTCCGTAATCAATGGCCTCCTCTTCGCAAATCTTGAATATGACGGCATTCAAATCTGAAAAAAACGCGGGGGGTCTCCTCGTTTAAAAATTTATACGATGATCAAATCTTGTCACGCCGTCGGAACAAATCACGCCGAGCGTTCGCCGGAAGGCTTTGCCAGCAGCAAATCAGCATAGGAGCCGGAGATCAGATCGTTTTCAGTAATATGAAAGGCTTGCAACAGCACCTGCGCTTCTACCTCGGCAGCGGCAGCAAATTCGTCAGCGTGCGCCAACGCCTCGACTTCCACAAAATCGCCCAGCCCCTCAACTTGATCAAGATGGATGCGAATACTGCCCCCGTTTTTCATGGGTAGGAGATAAAGTGTGCGCCGCTTCTTCACCATCACACGCACGCCGAGGGCCAGCGCCAACACCTCGCGCAACATTGCGGCTTCGCCAATCGGAGCGATATGATAATCGCTGCGTTTCACTGCGGCATGATCCGGGCGCTGATAAAAAATCAATTGGCTTTCGGCGCGCTGCGGTACATGGGTTGTTTGAGATTCGTAAACAATTTCACGCAGCTTCAACCGGCCAGAGGAAACATAAAAATAAGTATCGGTTTGCTGCAAGATGCCGGCAGAGCCGGCCGCGCGAGCGAGCAGGACGGACTTGATGTTTGGTAAATCGTGCAAGCGCGCTTTGAATTCAAAATTGGTCATGGCTGCTGCTCCGCAATAATGGCGGCTTCGTTTTTCGGAATAACGGGATTCACCGTTTTCTTTGGCAGTGGCGGCACGACGCGTTTGCGCCATTCTGCAAATTTGGCCTCGCCAAAAATTTTGAGATACTTTTCATAAAACTGGCGGCGCTCTTTCACAAGGTGTATAAAAACGCTTTCATATCCCGACAGCAAGAGCGTGGCAAAGGTCTGCTTTTCCAACGTCTCATACCTTTCCTTGACCACCTCGAGAAAGACATCACGATCGTGTAAATCGCCGAGCACAGTTTGCAGCTTCTTGAAAAAGCTTAGATTTTCTGCCGCACTCTCGCCAATAGCGAACCCGAGAATCTCCAGGGCATAGCGCAATTTCTTGACCGCAATGCGCAAGTTGTGCAGGCCTTCCACATCGTTCTCGCCCAAGATAGCCGCACGAATCTTAAACACCTCCTGCAAACGCTTCAGCAATAAAGCGCGCGCAAGTCGCAAGGCGGTGCGCGGCCCGCGCCGGCGGAATCCCGGAGTCTGCGCCAATTTCACAAACGAGGCTTCAATCACGGCCGACAGTTCGTTTGCCTTGACTTTCTTATCCAGGCGTTCTTTCATGCGCTCGCGTTCGCGCGTTTGTTCCTTCACCAACCGGCGCAACAAATCTTCCAGCGCAACGCGTTCCACCAATTCCTGTGCCTGCGCATGATGCGCGGCAAAGAACTCCACGGCAACATCAGCGTTGCGCGCCGCACCGAGTGTTTTTGTGACCTGTCGCACGCGTTCATAAAGCTTCTCATAAACCTTTGGCGGAAAACAGAAGGCAAAGATTTCCAACGCCTCGCGCAAACGCCGCGACCACACGCGCATGTCGTGCAACGCTTCAATATCATCGCCGGTGCGTGTACCTTCTTCGAAACGAATCATTT
>SZPB01000536.1 GCA_030263535.1 Cytophagia bacterium CHB2 | reverse complement strand
GTATGAAACCAGTTTCATTTGCATGAGATCGACATATTCTTTGGGACTCACCGGCAAGACCACGGGAAACACATTGTTGCCGAAAACCTCGCGCACCTGCTCGACGACTTTGTCGAAGTTGGCGTTTTCTTTATCGAGGCGATTCACCACGAACATGCGCGGCACGCCGTATTCTTCGGCGATTTGCCAGGCGGTTTCCGCGCCCAATTCCACGCCGTTCTGTGCATTCAGGACATGAACCGCCAAATCTGCCGCGCGCATGCCGCCGCGCACTTCGCCAATAAAATCAGGATAGCCCGGCAGATCGATGATATTCACTTTATGATCTTTCCAAAGCGCATACAGCATGGAGGTGATGATCGAATTTTTGCGATTGATTTCATCGGAATGGTAATCGGACAGCGACGTGCCCTCGTCAACCGAGCCCATGCGGGAAATCCCGCCGGAGACGTACACCAGGGCTTCGGCCAACGAGGTTTTTCCAGATGCGGCATGCGCCGCCAAAGCAATGTTGCGGATACGATCAGTAGTAAATTCCTTCACGGTAATCCTCCATAAAAGGGGTCAACGCATCGAGATTGAGAGCATTCTGTTGGATTCGAATAATTTTGGTTTCATATGACAGGGCGATCAACATCGGCGCAGAGTTTATTTAGCGCCAATCGCCCGGCCGCAGGCTCGACCCTATTTAGGGATCAAAATTAAATAACTTCCCGCAGCTCAAACCGCGAATGAACGCTAATAAATGCAAATTAGAAATGGATTAGCGTAAATTGGCGTTCATTCACGGGTGCAAGAAATGAGTAGATTACTTAAACGGCGTTCCTCAATTCTGTGCCGCCACACGCTCGCGCAGCAGCCGTTTTAGAATTTTTCCCGTGGGGCCGTGCGGCAACTCCGCCCAAAATTCGATGTAGCGCGGGCATTTGTACGCCGGCAATTGCGCTTTGCAAAACCGGATCAACTCTTCCGCTGAAACCGCTTGCGGCCGCTTGAGCACGACATAGGCTTTAACCTCCTGGCCGAGATTGCCGGCCGGCACGCCGATCACCGCACACTCGCTCACCTCCGGATGCGCAAGCAGGCAGCGCTCCACTTCCAACGGGAAGATTTGAAAACCGGCTTTCTTGATGACATCCATTTTGCGATCGATCAAATAAAGATAGCCGGACTCATCCACCCGGCCAATATCGCCGGTGTACAGCCAGCCGTCTTTGAGCACGCGTTGCGTGTCTTCGTTGCGGTTGTGATAGGCCGGCATGATGGCCGCGCCGCGCACCACGATCTCGCCGATTTCCCCGGGCGGCAGCTCGCCGCCTTTTTCATCGACGATGGTGAATTCCAGGCCGGGCAATTGCTTGCCGACCGAGCCGTGTTTGTTGGTAATGTCCGGGCGATTGGCCGTCACCAGCGGGCTGCATTCGGCCAAGCCGTAGCCTTCGAAAATATCGACGCCAAAGCGTTGCATCAGCGCATGACGCAGACTCTCGTCAACCGGCGTGCCGGTGACGATCAGAGCTTGCAACGATTTGAGCGAAGTATCGATTGGCGCGGAGGCACTGCTATTCGTGGAGGCCTGCTCGATGGCATTAATTTCGGCAAGCAGATGGCGCAACATGGCCGGCACCGTGACCAGATGTGTCACCTGTTCGCGCGCAATGGTTTCGATCATTTGCATCGCGTCAAAGCGCGGCAGCAGCACGCTGCACGCGCCTGCCGCCAACGGCACGTTCATGGTCAGCATTTGCCCGATGCCATGAAACAAAGGCAACGCTGCGGCAAAGCGATGATCATGATCGATGCGAAACGCCTCCCAGCAGGAGAGTACGGAGGCGGCGAGATTGGCATGGGTCAACAGCGCGCCGCGCGGCGGGCCGGTGGTGCCGGAGGTATACAAAATCACGGCAGGATCCTCGTCGCGCGCTGTTGGTGTCAGTTCGCTGGCATCGGCATTCGAGATCAATGCCGTCAGATCAATGCCGCCGGCGTAGGCATTTGCCGACTGGCCGTCGTTGGCGGGCGAGCCGAGGAAGATATGATGCCGGCAATCCGGCAGATCACGCGCGGCATTTTGCAAATAGCGCCCGAACCCGCCCCACGCAATGAAACCCTTGACCGAAGCATCGGCGAGAATGTAGCGAATATCGTTTTCACGAAACATGACATTGATGGGCACGACCACCAGGCCGAGTTTGAGCAGGGCGTAATAGGCAATGGGAAATTGCGGCAGGTTGGGCAGCATTAAGGCAAGGCGGTCGCCTTTTTGCAGATGCAGGCTGGACAATCCATTCGCCAGGCGATTGACGACGCCCAGGAAATAACTGTAACTCAAATGCGTGTCGCCGAAAACGAACGCATCACGTTCGGAATATTTTGTCGAACAGATATCCAAAAAGTCGAACAGCGAACGAGCGACCATAAGCGTCGACCAATACCGCGACGAAAGTCAAAAGCTGATTGAGGCAGGCAATTTTTTAGTTGCACAACTGGGCTTCACGATAAAACAAAAGGCCTAAATAGTCAAGCGAAAAAAGGGCGGAGGAGAGAGTTGAGCGGCCTGAGCTGGTCGTAGAGCTGCACCAGTTCAAGGATACTTTAATTTTCATGAGTACTTCATCCTGTCATTCCGCAGGAACCTTGTGAAGCATGCGGACAAAGGTAACCGTCTACTCGCCGCAGTACCATCAAGGCAAGCCCCATTGTTGCGCCAGCCCGGCGAGATAGTTTTGAAAATCGGTTTCCGGCATCTTTTTCAGATCGAATAACCTGCTTACGGCCATTTCCGTCCACGGCAAGTTCAATTGCAGGCAGGTTTGCAATGCCAGTTCTACCGACTTTATTGCCGCTTCGACCTGGCCCAAGCTTTCCTGGGTAAAAGAGAAATAATACAAATCAACAGCAACGCTGTAGCGATCTCTGATTGCCGCGTGCCCGGCAATGGCCGCCTCGAAGTTTGCACGGGCCTTGTCAAACTTTTTCTCGGCATGATAAAGTTGACCAAAGGCCTTCAGGGTGTTGGCTTCGCCGAGGCGGTCGCCGACGGCTTTGAAAAGCGCGAGCGCGTCGTTGTAGGCTTTGATGGCGGCGTCGAGCTCTTTCTTAGATTGATGGAGATCGCCGATGGCCTGAAGGGTGTTGGCTTCGCCGAGGCGGTCGCCGACGGCTTTGAAAAGCGCGAGCGCGTCGTTGTAGGCTTTGATGGCGGCGTCGTTGTCATCT
>SZPB01000535.1 GCA_030263535.1 Cytophagia bacterium CHB2 | reverse complement strand
GCAATTATTGCTACGTTTGGCTGGACGGCACCAACGGCATTTCCGGCTGGCAGAATTATTTCTACAGCCCGCTGTATTATTACACCGGTGTGCCGGTGTTGACCAACCTGAGCATCAACCTCGCGTACTGGCCGGGTGGTTACGCCTACTACACGCGTTTGGGTTCGATTCCGATCTGCTGGGATGTGCAAGACGGCCGCGACGTGGCAGAAGTGCGTTGGAAGATCGTCCGGAATCCAAATCCACCGAACGGCGCTGCGGACACAACCAACGGCGGACGTGTTCGTTTGCCCACAAACGGCACGCTCACGAGTTTGGGTTGTGCGAATCTGGAATTAACAAAATTGACACAACAGGGTTGGTGGTATGTCTATGTTTGGGTGTTGGACAAAGCCGGGAATTCCGGCCATGCCAGCGCCACCTCGTTTCGGTTCAATTATGATGTGACTGCGCCCAGCCGTCCGACGCAGAACATCGACGGCCCGATCACGCGCAACATTCCGGTCGTCACGTGGTTTGGCCGTGACCAGGTTTTGCGGTTCGCGTTCAGGCTTCCCACGGCTGCACGCGACGCCGCCCGTGTGTTTTGGCGCTTTAAAACCGCGCCAGATACTTTAAACGGAGCGCAGGGACAATCCGCATTGACGTTCACAGCCAACCGGGATTCCGCCAGATTTTCCGTGTCCTTTAATTCCTCCGATTTGTGCGGCGAAGATAGTTTATACTTCTGGGTGGCGGATTCTGCCGGCAATGTTAATCCAGCGAACTACTCACTGGCGCGCTATCGCTTCGATATGTGCCCGCCGGAAATCACGCGCGTCAAAACATTGAGCAATAATATCGCGCTCAACGGCCAGGATTTTGTGGATCGCCTGCTGGTGACAGATCCGCATTCTGATGTTGATACCGTGTGGGTAAACTATCGCCTGGGCGGCGCAACTACCGAAGCTCCGCCGATTCCCGCATTTCGCATTGGCACGACGGACACGTTTCGTTTCACCATTCCGCAGGCCGGCGTGACGCGCCGCGGCCTGGAGTTTCGCGCAACCGCGCGCGACAATGTGCCGGCGGCTTATAACGGCCCCAACACCGCTTATGGCCCGAGCAATGGTCCGGCGTGCAACGATCATGACGGCGATGCCATCATCGCCGGCATCAGCGAAGGCGAAGAGATGTGGTATCCCATCCGCACGCGCGTTACCGGAGAGGGCGATTTTCGCATCGACTCCGACGGCCGTCCTGTGCCGCTGGCTTCCGGTGATTCGACTTTGAGCTATCAGTTGGTTTCGGTTCCGTATGAATTGGACAGCAGCGGCGTGCTCAGCGTCGTGCAAGACGATCTCGGCGCCGCCGATGCAAAGCAATGGCGTCTGTTCGATTACCTGCCGCAGAATTCGGTTGCCACGCGCTGGCAGGAAGGCGCGAAAGCCAGAGCTTTCACGCCGGGCCGCGCCTTTTTCGTCATCACCCGCAAGAACGACGTCGTCCTGGACAGCGGCCCGGGCCAGACGCGCCGCACTGTGTGCCCGGATACGTTGACGGTTTACGAAGGCTGGAATCTGCTCGCCACGCCCTTCAATTTTCCGGTACACAAGCGCTCGCTGCGTTTGATCAATGCCGATAAAGACACTGTCAGCTTGTGGTCGTTTGAACGGCAATGGACTTTCTCCGATGTGATGGATCCCTGGCGCGGTTACGCGATTTATGTGACGCGCGGTCCAAACGTCTCCACGAGCGCGCCGTTGCGTTTGATCGTACAACCCGTTGCCGTGCCCGGGCGCATCGGCAAACCTGGCACACCGGCGCTGGCGTGGCAATCAGGCGAATGGGCCGTACAAATTGCCGCGCAAGCCAACGAAGCCCGTGACAAGCTCAACTGGGCGGGCGTGCGCCGCGGCTCCGCCGAGGGTTATGATGCCAATGAAATGGCGGAACCGCCGGTGATTGGTGGTTACGTCGCGGTATCGTTTCCGCGTCCGGAATGGCGGCAACCCGCGGAAAATTTCTGCACCGATTTTCGCGCCCAGCGTGAAGAGAATCAAGTGTGGGAATTCGAGGTGGCCACCGATCAAACGCGCAGCGATGTGCGCGTGCAATTTGATTTCGTCGGCGACTTCCCCGCTGATGCAAAAGTTTATGTGATTGACGAAGCACTGGGCATTGCCCAAGATTTGCGGGTGAAAACGGAATACGCGTTCCGCAGCGGCGCACAGCCCATCCAAAAGAAACTGAAGCTGGTGGTGGGCGCGCAGGAATTTGTTGCGAAGCAAGCCGGCGAAATCGCGCTGGTACCGCAGGCTTTCGAATTGCTGCAAAATTTCCCGAATCCGTTCAACCCGGAAACCAGCATGCGCTACAATCTGCCGGAAGCCGCGACCGTGAGCTTGGTGATCTATGATCAACTCGGACGCAAGGTTCGCACGCTTCTCAACGGCGTCTCGCAACCGGCGGGCTATCACAGCGTGCTGTGGGATGGCCGTGATGAAACCGGCAGAGCCGTTGCGACCGGCATCTATCTCTACAAAATCACCGCCGGCGCACAAAGCCAGGTTCGCAAGATGGTTTTGCAAAAATAGATCTTGCAGACAATCGTCTGCCTCTTGACTCTCAACCAAAAAGCCGTTGCAATTCCTAATTGCAGCGGCTTTTTGGTTCTGGGGCATCTGCATGCTCAGCCTGAGATAAAATGCGTCATGGCAATCAAGAAGTTGTGCCTCACGGCAGCGCCTCAAACTGCGCAGCCTGTTGCGCTTTTCCAATTGCTCGATAAAGTTGATAAAGCAAGGCGCGCGTGCGCCGGGTCAAAGCATCATCGTCTCCGCGCTTGACTTTGAGCGTTTCATAGCCCGAAAGCAGCAACGGCTCGGCTTCATCGAATTTATGCAACGCCAACAGACAGCCGCCAAGCACACTTTCAGCGCGGGCCACTTGCCAATGTCCCGCTGCCATCGAATCGCGAAAGATTTGCAAGCCCTTGCGTGCCAGCGGTTCCGCCTCGGCCGCGTTTCCATTTTCAGTAAGCGCGGCTGCCAGGCCGAGAAGAGAGCTGCCGGTGCGTTGATTTGGCGTTTTCCAGGCTTTGCTATAAATCGCGATGGCATTTTTGTAAACCGGAATGGCAGCGGCAAAATCGCCTTTTTCATAAAACATCGTTGCCAAACTGTTGAGCGCGTAGGCCACCAGCCAGTGATTTTCACCGCGCGATTTGCGATGCAATACA
>SZPB01000534.1 GCA_030263535.1 Cytophagia bacterium CHB2 | reverse complement strand
AGCAATAACAATGTCCATCAACTCGCGCTCTGCTGCGGAGAAGCGGCCATTGACCGCAAAGGTTCGCGTCATATCGCTGGGATAATTCTCGACGCTGCAGCCAATATCGATCACCACCAGACCTTCATTCATGACGGCATTGTTGGCGCTGTAGTGCGGCCGTGTTGCGTTGGCGCCGGCGCCGACAATCAACGGAAAAGCCAGGCCGGTCGCGCCATTTTCCCGAAAAAATTTTAGAATTTCTTGGGCAATCTCGTTTTCATTGCGGCCGGGTTTAATCAGCGGCGCAATGTGTTCGAAGGCGCGCGACGTGATGGCCGCCGCGCGCCGCAATTTCTCCAATTCGTCTTCATCTTTATGCGCGCGTAACCGGTGAATCGCAGCGGCGGACGATTTCCCCGCGATGATCAGCCTGAGACGATTCCACCAGTTCTGTTTTTCCGCAAGGATTGCGATCGGCAGGGCGCGGCCTGTGAGATAAAAAACATTCGCGCTGGAGAAAATCAAAGCGGGACGGTCAAGTCCGCCGTTTTGTTGAAACGCGTGCAGGCGATCTTCATGAACAGGGGAGGAGGGCGACGGTTGCGGGGCCAGGAACGCCACGCTGAACAGGCCGGCAAGCAACAGCGCAGCGGCGATACGCAAAGCATGCCAGTATTGTGTTTTACGATCATGCGCCGAAACAGCGAGCGCGGCATCCGCCCTCTCCTTGAAAAACGGCAAACGCGGTTGCACCAGCATTTGCCAAATCATGCCGGTTATAAAAATTGCGATGCTGCCGATAAATTGAAGTTGATCCGGCCATAAAACACCCAAAATGAGCGCTCCCAGCGCGCTGGCAATGATTGCAACACTCGCCCGCGCCAACAGAATACCGCAGGCAACGCCTGCCACAAGCAAACCAAGTCCCACCCAGGGGTTGCCGCTAAAGGAACCGGTGAAATACAAGTGTGCGAAATAAATCGTGGGCAGCGGCCAGAACATGGCGATTGCCAGGGCAATGCGCGGCAAATAAAAATAAAGCGCGAGGCCGGCAGCAAAAATCACAAACGCAAACAGAAGCGCCAGCCACAAGCTAATCGCGGCAGCCGTGAACCACCCGAGGAGCAGACCGACTGCCATGAAAAATGTTCCCACTGCGGCGCGGTCAAAAATATTGCCGGCAAGTAAAAGGAATATCGCCCATAATGCCGGCAAGAGCAGCGCGATGATCGCGATGAACGTGGTTTCACTTTCGATGCCGAGGGGTAGATCGGGTAAAATGTTTGGAACAAGACGCATGAATTAAATTTGTCACATCAATGTTACATTGTCAAGCCTGGCACATAACTAAAATTTATTGCCGACGACGTGAAGAAAAAAACAAAGGGGCAGGGCGTTGATCGTACCGCAAGACGATGCTCTGCGAGAATGTTCATTGCGAAGCTGGTTTTTTTTTCGTAAAATTTGCTGTGAATTACGGCTGTAAAAGTGTGTCTCGTCGTGAAGTCTGTTTGCAAAACTCGAACTACTTCCATTTTAAGATTGCAGGAATCATGAAGCAAAATTGTTTTTTGTGCCGTTCCATCGCGCGCCGGAAGCCGCTGTTGTTTTTCTTGATTGCCGCCTCCTTTTGGATGAGTTGCAGCTCTGATCATGGCGTCGAGCCGGTGCGCACCAAAGTATCCGGCGATATTATTTTCACCGGGCCGAAGCCGCCGGATTATGTTGCCGAGGCTGTGGTGGTTTTGGTGAAAAACCTGCCTCCTGAAAATCTTCTTTCTGAGGTGATTTACAGCCCGCCGTTGGCATTCAATCGCGATAAAACCTCGCAGCAAGACGATACGCTGCATTACGAATTATTTGCCGATCCGGGTGTTTATACCGCAGCCGGCGTGTTGTGGCGCAAATCGGGTGCGCCGTGGGATATCGCGAATATTCTTGGAGTTCATCTTGCGCCGGGGGAAGTTTTTGCGCTGCAAGAAGTCGTCGTGCGAGAAGATCAGCCGGTGGCAGACAGCGTGAACATTTTCGCGAATTGGGAATTCGCCAATCGCGATGCAATTATCAGCGGCAAGATCATTTACAAAGATCCCTGGCCGGCAAATTCGCAAGCCGTGGCTGTCGCCGCCATCGGCGTGATTCCGCCTGGCGGCCCGGCGTTTTTGCCGACGGTGTTGGGCAATTTGAAAGGCTTGAATTTTACGCTGGGCCTTTTCAAAGCCGAAGATGAATATCGCATTGCGGTCAACAGCGGTGAGGTCAAATTTATCTCCCTGTTTTGGTACGGCAGGGGCCAGTTCCTCGATATTCGCGCGGTGGGTTTGTATCATTGCGGCGAAAGCCAGGGCCAGCTTGTGCCGAAGTCTGTGATCGCTGTTAAAGATTCGATCATCACCAATGTCGATTTTGAAGTGACTTTTTCATCGCTGCCGGCGGGCATCAATTATTGCAAAACCTGCCCGCCCTGTCCGTAACCTGAACTATTCTCAACCACGGGACACAAAGCTTTGATTTCTTAAAAAGTGAATCCTTGTGTAAAAAAAGTTTTTTGTACCAAAGTTTAGCAAGCTTTTGTTCTTCGTGCCTGTGTGTCTTCGTGGCGGAGTCTTTATGAATAATTCAGGGTAAAGCTCATGCAACATTGACTCCCCCTGTCATCCAGCAAGGAATTCTGAGAAATATCCGTCACGGCTGAACGTTCACGAAAGTCCGCCCATGCCGGATGACTTCCCAGAGGTTCGAGAAATAATTTATAGGCGCTTACTCGGAGGGTTTTTGTGAAACGAATCAAGTTTGCCCCTCGCGTTTGGGGCTTTTTTGTATACGCTATAATCATGTTTGCCGGGAACGGCCGCGCTCTTTTGCACGCGCAAATGTTGGGCGAAATTCAAGGTCGCGTGGTCGATGCGCAAACCGGCGAGGTGTTGCCGGGCACGAATGTACAAATTCTCGGATCGTTGTTGGGGGCGGGCGCTGATGGCAAAGGCGCATTTGTGATCAAGCGTGTGCCGCCGGGAACATACACGTTGCGTGCGAGCCTCATCGGTTATCAAGTTGCGCGGCTTGATGTCACCGTGCAAGCCGAGTCGGTGAGTCGCGTTGAATTTGCCCTCAACAGCAGCACGTTGGAAATGAATGAAGTCGTGGTCACGGCCAGCCGCCAGCCGGAAGAGATTCAAACCGCAGTGGTCAGCATCAGCGCGCTTAGCGGTGAAGCTGCGTTGCGCCGCAATGCCCTGCGCAT
>SZPB01000533.1 GCA_030263535.1 Cytophagia bacterium CHB2 | reverse complement strand
GCGATGAGCGAGCGGCGCAAGAAGCCGTGCGCACCAACGAGTTTCGCGAGGATTTGTTCTATCGCATTTCAGTGTTTCCCATCAAGCTGCCGCCGTTGCGCGATCGCCGCGAAGATATTCCGCTGCTGGCAGCGCATTTCATCGACAAGTTCGCGCGCCAGGAGAGCAAGGAAGTCGAAGGCATTGCGCCCGACGCGCTCGAATTCGCGTTCTTGCAGAATGCGCAGCATCTTCGCCTGCGTCGCGGGCGTCATCAAGCCGATCTCATCCAGAAAAATACTGCCGCCGCTCGCCACTTCAGATTTGCCGATGCGCTTGCCGGTGGCCCCGGTGAAGGCGCCCTTTTCGTGCCCGAACAATTCGCTTTCCAGCAAAGACTCCGGCAAAGCCGAGCAGTTTACCGCGACGAACGGCTTGTTGCTGCGTTGCGGATTGTGATAATGAATCGCGCGCGCGATCAACTCCTTGCCGGTGCCGCTTTCGCCCTGAATCAACACCGTGACATTGCTGTTCACGACTTTTTCGAGCGCACGAAAAACTTCCTGCATCACACCGGACTGGCCGATGATGTTCTTGAATTGAAAGCGGTCTTTCAACTCCGAACGCAGGGAATCAATCTCTTGTTTGAGCGAGCTGGTGGTGAGCGCGTTGCGCACCGTTACCAGCAGGCGATCGCTGGGGAAGGGTTTTTGAATGAAATCATACGCGCCCAGCTTCATGGATTTCACCGCTTTTTCAATCGTGCCGTGCGCCGACATCATCACCACCGGAATGCGCGGCTCTTCATTGCGAATGCGCGTTAGCGTTTCGATGCCATCAATGCCGGGCATTTGAATGTCGAGCAGAATCAAATCCGGAATCGTTTCACGGATCGCCTTGAGGCAGGCCTCGCCGCTGTTCGCGGTTTCGACGATATATTCTTTTTCTTTGCGCAGATTGATCTCGATCATCTTGCAAATATTACGATCGTCGTCAACCACAAGGATGTTATATTTTCTGGCTTTCCGGCCGATGGTATTCTCTTCGGTCATGGCGATCAAATCTCTTCTATCAAATGAGGATATGGGGTTCGCTGAGAAGAATGAAATTTGCGTATTTCGGGCAGCGTCGCTTCCTGCGCGAGGTGACGGTTTGTAGCCTATAACCACTTTTGAATCTATTGGCGGGCATGAAAATACGAAACAAGCCTTTGATTCGCAAGGCTTTTCTCGCTGCCGAAGCCCGGCTTGCGACGAATCCACTCACGGCAAAACGCGTTCAGCGCGAACCGGAAGCGCCGTTTGGAGCGCAGAAAAAAAGTTTTCTGCCGGCGCGGCCACAATCTCCAATGCGTAACTTGGCAGTTGCGCCAGACACTCGAAATTGCGCAGCTTCACCGCATCTTTACTCGTCGTGATCAAAAGATCACCCTGAGTTTGGACGAACGTGTGCGCAATGTGTTCAGCATCATTGGCGCGATAGTTGTAATGATCGGAGAAGCGCAGCGTGTGCACAATCTGCGCGCCGAGCGTTTGTATCATATGATGAAAACGTTCCGGCTGCGCAATGCCGCTGACTAGAACAACTTTTGCGGAACGCAGTTGATTTAGGGGAAATGTTTCGCGCTTATGCAAGGAGATTAACGCTTGCGCCTGAAAATGCAACGCAAATGCTCTGGCCTCAAATTGCTGGCATCTCTCCCAAACGTGATGTTGCCGTGAGGGCGCGAGATCCGTGAGTCCTGTCAGCAATAAAAATTGTGCGCGCCGCAAACTCACGATCGGTTCGCGCAACGGCCCCGCTGGCAAGAGTCGCGGAGTTTGCAGGAGAAATGCGGCGGGCATGAGAACGAGGTCGAGGTCGCGCTGCAAGTGGCGATGTTGAAAGCCGTCATCAACCAAAATAATTTGCGGATTGAATTGCTCAACGGCAATGGCAGCGGCGTGAGTTTTGTTGCGATCAACAATAACGGGCACGCCCGGGCACGCCTGCGCGAGCAGCAATGGCTCATCGCCGGCTTCGCGCAAATCCGCAAGAATTTTTTCGCCGTCGCTGACGAGGCATGTTCCCCGGCCTTCGCGGCGATAGCCGCGCGCCACGATTGCAACGCGCCACCCGGCTTTATGCAAAGCCTGCGCGAGAAAAATCGTCATGGGCGTCTTGCCCGTTCCGCCCACCGAGAGATTGCCGATGCTGATGACAAATGCCGGCAGTTTGGCGGAGGCCAAAATCCCTTTATCGTAACTCAAATTACGAAGGTGAACGAGGCCGCTATAAAGCCAGGACAGCGGCGTCAGAAGCGGAAAATGGATCATGCGTTTCGCCGGTTATGCCCAACGCGAACGAGCCGCAACCAAAAAGACAATCTCCAACTGATAAAAGAACCCAGCGGATTTGACTTTATTAGTTGGATTTTTCTATCAGTTGAAAAAAGTCTTTGCTTTTTTTGCAAAGAATTGACTTGCAACAGATTAACAACGTTTGCCGGCTGCTGATGAGCCGGAGTACGGGCGGGTTTAATCAACATTGCGCCTCAGCTTCCGTTTCCAGCGCGCGCATGCGCGTTTCGACGTGTTGCCGCAGTGTTTCAAACGATTCCGCGTTCAAAACGGAGGGTACCGTGATCGGCTCGCCGTAGAGCGCAAGCGATCGGCTGAAGGGTTTGGGGATGATGAACTGATCCCAGCTTTTCAATCGCCAAAAAGAAGAGCGGGCGAACGTCATCGGCAGCAGATCCGCGCCGGCTTTTTGGGCAATCGCCAACGTGCCGGCTTTGAAAACCTGGCGCGGGCCTTTCGGGCCGTCAGGCATGATGGCGCCGACGCCGCCGTTCTTGAGCGCGCGAATCATGGCGATCATGGCGCGGCTGCCGCCGCGCGTGCTCGAACCGCGCACGGTGGTGTAGCCAATGCGGTGCAGCGTTTGCGCAATCATTTCGCCGTCATTATGTTCGCTCACCATGCCGCAGATATTTTCGCCGCGGTGAATGAAAATCGGAATGAGAATTTTGCCGTGCCAGGTGCAGATGATGAACGGGCGCTGGTGCGCGCGCAGTGTTTCGAAATGATTCCGCCCGAGAAAACGGATGCGCGTCCAGCGCCCGACGAGCAACAGCAAGAGCCAGCCGAAGCGCGTCGCGAGCCAGAACACCAGGCGTTTTCCGCGCGGCAACCGCGCCGGCGCCGCAGAGTGATCGACGATCATGTTTCCTGCATTGTGTTGTTGAAAATTAGCTTGCAAAAAATAAGAAATCTTC
>SZPB01000532.1 GCA_030263535.1 Cytophagia bacterium CHB2 | reverse complement strand
CGCTTAAATTACTTGCCCATATCTCAAACCGCGAATGGACGCCGATAAACGCGAATTTTAAAATTGGCGAATATTCGCGTTCATTCGCGGTTTCAAAAATGAGTATGTTATTTAAATGGCACTCCTTAAATTAAAGGTGGAGAAAGCACTTGCAAAAGATCACACTCATTGACGTTTTCAAAGCCCGCCAAACCATCGCGCCATTTCTCAAACCGACGCCGTTGTATTCGTATCACGGCTTGAGCAAATTGCTCGACGCTCCCACGTATGTCAAACATGAAAATCATCAGCCGGTCGGCGCGTTTAAAGTGCGCGGCGGCGTGAATTTGATTTGCAATCTTTCGCCCGAAGAAAAACAGCGCGGCGTGATGACCGCGAGCACTGGCAATCATGGCCAGTCGGTCGCTTACGCCTCGCGCCTCTTCGGTGTTCGCGCGACGATCATGGTGCCCGAAGGCGCAAACCCTGTGAAAGTTGAAACGATTCGCGCGCTGGGAGCGGAAATCGTTTTTCATGGCCGTGATTTTGATGAAGCGCGCGTGCACGCCGAAGAACAAGCGCGCACAACCGGAAGCCGTTTCGTCAGCTCCGGCGATGAGCCGTGGTTGATTTCGGGCGTCGGCACTTACGCGCTCGAAATTCTCGATGCCTTGCCGGAAGTGGCAACCATCATCGTGCCGGTCGGCAGTGGGAGCGGGGTTGCCGGTTGTTGTGTCGCCGCGAAAGCGATCAATCCGCACATCCGCGTCATCGGCGTGCAAGCTGAAAAAGCGCCCTCGGCTTATCTCTCGTGGAAATCCGGAAAAAGGGTGGAGGCGAAAATGGAAACCTTTGCCGAAGGCCTGGCGACGCGCGTGCCGTTCGATCTGCCGCAGGCGATCATACGAGAACTGCTGGATGATTTCGTCTTGGTGAGTGATGATGAAATCCGCGCCGCCATGCGCTTGTTGATCGAGCACACACGCAACTTGCCCGAAGCCGCAGGCGCGGCGTCACTGGCTGCCGCGTTGAAGTTGAAAGGAAGCCTCGCCGGTAAACCGTTGGCATTGGTGCTGAGCGGAGGCAATATCACGCTAAAGCAATTGCAGGAAGTCGTTGCCTTCACCGACAACGGCGTTACGGCATCATGAAGGTTAACCAGCTTGTCGAATCTGCTGATGAGCCTGTCGAGTCATAATGGATGATGAGCTTGTCGAATCATGACGACCTTGAAGAAATTCCGCCCCGGACTCTGGCTCACCGAACTGCATCTCGATGATTTCGATGTTCGCGGCGCAGTGATTATTGGAGAGAAGAAAGTTGTGGTTTGGGACAGCCTTTCGCACCCGCGCGACATGCAGCCGGTTCGAGTCTTGCTCGCGCAAAAAGAATGGCAGCTAGTTTACAGTCATGCGGATTGGGATCACGTCTGGGGAACGGTCGGCCTTTCTTTTCAAAATAAAATCATCACCGCGCACAAGCATTGTTTGGCGCGCTTTTCAGATGATGTGCCCCGGGAATTGCAGGAAAAGCAAGCGGACGAGCCGGACAAATGGAACGAAGTAATACTTGTGCCGCCGACACACATTTTTGAAACCGAATTCTCAATCGATCTCGGCGGCGTGACGCTGATGCTGCACCACCTTGCCGGGCACACACGCGATTGCATCGTCGGTTTCATTCCAGAATGGGGTATGTTACTCGCGGGCGACACGGTTGAAACGCCGCTGCCCGTGATCAATCCCGACAGCCCGTTTGACGATTGGGTTGCGGCTTTGCAGAAATGGGCAAACGATGCTCGCGTCGAACATGTCATTCCTGCGCACGGCAAAATCGGCGGCCGTGAGTTGATTTTGCAGAACGTGGCTTATCTGCAGAATTTGAGAAATGGCACCTCGATTGAACTCCCGGAAAATATGGATGATTTCTATCGTGAGACTCATCAAGAGAATCTGCGCTTGATGCGGGGATTTGGGTAGCTCTGACAAAAATGATTCGGTTGGAATAACAGACACTACAGAACTTTGGATTTGAACCTCTTTTGTCCCAAGCCCCTTACGAGTATTGATGGAGGACTTTGCAGCTTCACAGCCCATTTTCCCCGATTCACCCTGCCTGTGCCACTTGACATTCGAACAAAACCTATTATATTCTGTGCCATCCCCCAGCACGGTCAAAGACCATTCCCACCGATACTTATAAAGATTACTAGACAAGCGGCTGGTCATTCATAAGAGAACTGACGCAAAGGGCGAATACTCAAGATACATTAAGGCAACCTCCCGGTCGCTATTTACCAAAGCGCGTCAAGATTCTAGTTACGAACAAGGGGTCGGGGAAGAATTATGGTCTCTGCGATGGCCTAACGACGAACATATGACCGGCCAAACCATTTTCCATTACACCACCCTCGAAAAACTCGGCGAAGGCGGCAACTTGTCCCGCAGGCCAAATTTTTTGGTGGAAGCGAGTTTTCCATGATTGGCCAAACACTGCAGCATTACAAAATCCTGTCAGAATTAGGCCGTGGCGGGATGGGCGTGGTGTATAAAGCGCTCGACACCAAGCTCAATCGCACCGTTGCGCTCAAATTTCTCCCACCAGACTTGACGCGCGATCAGGAGGCGATTGACCGCTTCGTCAATGAAGCGCAGGCGGCCTCCAGCCTCGATCACGCCAACATCTGCACAATCTACGAGATCAACGAAACGGCTCAAGGCCAGTTGTATATCGCCATGGCCGGCTATGACGGGCAAACGCTGGAAAAAAAAATTGCAGGGGCGGACGGCCGTCCGCTCGTACCAATTGAGAATGTGGTTGACATTGCCATGCAAATCGCGCGCGGTTTGGAACGTGCGCACGAGGCCGGCATTATTCATCGCGATATCAAGCCTTCGAATGTGATCATCACAACTCGCGGCGAAGTGAAGATTATTGATTTCGGTTTGGCCAAACTGGCCGGGCAGATGCACTTCACCAAAACCGGAAATCTCTCGGGCACGGTGGCTTATATGTCGCCGGAACAAGTGCAGGGCCAAGCGATTGATCATCGCACGGATATATGGTCGCTGGGCGTCGTGCTCTATGAGATGCTCACCGGCACATTGCCGTTTCAAGGCGAGGGTGATCATGCTCTGATCTTCTCCATTGTTAACGAGGACCCGCGAGTGGTTACGGCTCTGCAGCATGAGACGCCGGGGCTGTTGGCTCAGATCGTGCACAAGGCGATGCAAAAGAATCCCGCCGGCCGCCACCAAAC
>SZPB01000531.1 GCA_030263535.1 Cytophagia bacterium CHB2 | reverse complement strand
ATCGCAAAAGCAACTGGCGAGCAAAGGGTGGTAGTTTGTTCTATAGTTTTTTCGGCATCGCAACTTTTTAAACAACCGGGTTTCCGGCCAGGCTTCTAGGACTTCTCAATCCCGGCATTGAACGCCGAATTTTTCTTGCCCACTAAAATGAAATCCCACTGAAAGGCATTTGCTTTTCAGTGGGATTCTTACTTTGCAGATTACTGCGGGCATTGCGACGGGCAACAATCGGACGGCTGGCAAACCGTCGGCTCGCAGGGCGGGCAATCTTTGGCCGCCGGTGCTTGCTCGGACGACATCGCCAAACCGCCGAGCGCCAACAGCGCGAGCGTTGCGAACGTCAAAAGGCCTTTCTTCATGTGCATTTCTCCTTTGGTGAAAAGGTTTGAAGTGTGATTTTGATATATGGAATTGCCATGGCTTTCATCGCAAAACCTCCACGACCTGCGCCAGCTCTTGAGGGGTAAGCTCGCCAATCGCCAAATACTCCGAATCTTTTCCCTGCCAGTTTATCGCCATCACTTCTTTCAAATTCATGATCGAACACTCCGTGCTGCAAACCCGCGCGCAGGCAGAGTTGTATTGGCCGATCGTCCACGCCTGTCCCAGGGCATGTTGAAAGATGTTGATCGTCTTGCCCGCTTTCACGCAGGTGAATTGAATGCACTTCCTGCCGTTGCACTCCAACACGCGCACACAATCCAACCGAAACGAATCGGGCAGGGCTTCGATTTTTGCGAGCGGAAACGCGACGGCCTGCCGCGCATCGGCAAGCTGAACGACTTGTGCGGGATAGCGTTTGTAAAAACTCGCTTCGGCAACATTGTGCCGGAGATCGTCCAAAAATATGCCGTAATCAATCGTCGCGGATGCCGGTGCAACAATTTCACCACCGCGTTCGATACTTTTTTTCCAAAGCGTTGCGCCCATCACAATGAAGAGGGCAACGGCAGCAGCCCAACGCAAATTCACCGAAGAAAAATCTCCCCAACGCTTGAAGGCCTTTTGCGGAAGTGCAGAGGTTCTTGCGGTGATGCGCTGCCATAACTGCTCCATGGGAACGAATAGTGGAGTCCGGCCGGCGCGCAATACTTCCCGGCACGCGCGCATATCGGCAAGCTGGTGGCGGCAAGCGGCACAGCTTTCAAGATGTTTATGCACTCGCGCCATTTCGTTCTGCGGCAGTTCGTTGTCGGCATAAAGTGCGAGCGCACGCTGCCAGCGGCGATGTTGAATGAAAGAGATGATTTTTTTCATAACGTTTCTCGAGATCGCTGAAGCGCGCTACGATTTGAAATAATCGTGATCGATACCCAAAGCCTCCAGCTCTTTTTTCAATTTCGCATAAGCGCGATGCAGGCGCGAAGCCACCGTGCCCTTGTCGATTTGCAAAATTTCGGCAATCTCGTCATAAGCCAGGCCTTCGAAATCGCGCAGCACGATCACCGCACGAAACGGCTTGCGCAAGCGCGACAGCGCCTGTTGCAGCTTTTCCGAGATTTCGATATGCGCATGCTGGCTGGAATGTTCTCTCGCGAATGCCGCTTCATTTACAATCAACGACAGCGAGGTTTCATGTTTTTGCCGGCGCTTGAATCGCCGCAACGAATCGAGGCTGGCATTGACCGTCATGCGGTAGAGCCAGGTCGAGAGGCGGGATTCGCCTTGAAATTGCCCGAGCTTTTGATACAGGCGGACAAAAACGTCCTGCACGATATCTTCGGCGTCGTGACGCGACAACGTCAGGTGATAAGCCACTTTGTACAGTTGCCGGTGATGGGCCAAAAATATCGCGTGTAAATCCAGCCTGCTTTCCGTAAATGTTTGTGCGATTTGTAGAGGCATCCTCGTGCGCTTTTATGGTTTAGACGACGCCGGAGGGAGATTTCTTCCCACCCAAAAAATATTTTTTGCGCTTATCTGAGTACCTGAATTTTGCGCGATGGTTGCTATTCGTCAAAGCTCGATGGCCCGCCGCACACAACTCCGCAGGAGTGGAATGATTATAGAAGCGGTGCGCTGTAACGACCCGCAACTCCGAAGGAGTGGCATACTGATTTCAGCGACGTGACACAGGCTTTATCGTGAAAACCAAATATGTCACTCCTACCGGAGTTTGTAGAAACGGCGGGCATACATGATTATAAAAATTTCACTCCTATGGACACTTCAAATAAAATGCCGCACAACGGGGCAGAATGCTTTTGCGTGCGGTCACACTGAAAAATCAGAGACAGAGACTACGCAATCATCTTGCGATAATCAACGAGTTCGCGAAGCAAGAACGGTTTGAGGCGTACGGCGAGATCGTGAGGCACATCCGAGGTGAGACAATAGCGGTGCAAAGCAGGCAAATCATCGACATCATACCATTCTGGCAGAAGATGCACACGCAGTCCGAGTCGCTGTGCGGCTGCCAGTGTTTGCTGCAAGACTTTTTCCGTGCTCCATGCGATTCCTTCGAACAATTCCGCCGGCGCGGATTTCAAGCCGATCAAATAATATCCGCCGTCTTCTGCCGGGCCAAGCACGAGATCGTTCGTTGCCAGCGCCTCTGCTGCTTCTTTTAAATAGGCTGGCGGCAGGCTCGGGCTATCCGAGCCAATGGTGATCACGCGTTGGTAATCCTGCTGCAATACGGTTTGAACAGCATGGCGGAGGCGTACCCCGAAATTAGATGAGTTGATTTGCGCAAACCAGCGCTGCCCGCCGGGAAACATGCGTTGGAATTCCGTAGCTTTTTCTTCCGGCGTAAAAGCCACGAATGGCGTTGCTTCTGTCAAGGATTTGCCACAAGCAAAGGTTTCTGCAATGAAACGGCGATAAACTTCGGCTGCCAACTCGTCGCCGATCTCCGCGGCCAAACGTGTTTTGACCTTACCGGGTTCCGGAAATTTAACGACGGTCAAGAGGGCAAGATTAGTTGGCATGGGAAAGCATCATGTGATTGGAGGAATTGGCGGGGGCGATCACGCGCAGCGCTTGCGGCTTGATCGAAATTTTCAGCGGCCCTTCACATGTTATGGCTTCGCCATCGACGTGAAAAAGAATCGGACCGTCTTTTTCAATGGCAAGCTCTTGCGCGCGACCATAACTGATGATCGGCGCTTCGGCGATGGTACCGTTGAACAGCTTGGGCACATATTTGATCGCGTCGATGATGCTCATCGGCTCCACCATGCAAATGTCGAGAATGCCGTCGTCCGGCTGCGCTTGCGGCGCGATGATCGCGCCGTTGCCGTAT
>SZPB01000530.1 GCA_030263535.1 Cytophagia bacterium CHB2 | reverse complement strand
GGCGGCGAGTATGCCGCGCCGCAATCTTCGACTTGAGATTTGAGCCGCATGCCGCCCAAATTTTTTGTTTGAATTCAAGCCCCGCAATGGGGCTTTTTTGAATCCCTTTGACGTTTTTGCAGGCTCACTAACGGCGGAACTTGTAGCAGGATCAACCTATGATACAATTCGGACATATTTTTATCTGGCTCGCGTTGGGCTGTGCAGTTTATGCCATTCTGGCCTCGCTCATCGGCGCGCGGCGTAAAGACGCCCAAATTGTCGCGAGCGGCGAGAACGGCACCCATGGCGTCACGATTTTTCTTACGCTGGCCTCGCTGGCCTTGTGGCAGGCAATTTTTACGGATAATTTCAGAGTTGAGTATGTCGCGAGCTACAGCAATCGCGCGCTGCCGGCCTATTACAAATTTACGGCGTTGTGGGCGGGCATGAAAGGCTCGCTGCTGTTTTGGGGATGGCTGCTGGCGATCTTCGCCTCGTTTTGCATTCTGCTTTACCGCAAAAAACAAATGGCGCTGATGCCATACGTCAACGCCATCACCACTGTGGTCACCTTGTTCTTCATTTGCATGATCACCTTCGTGACCCCGCCCTTCGAGTTGTTGCCCCACGCCCCGCCCGACGGCCGCGGCCTAAATCCGTTGCTGCAACATCCGGCCATGGCGATTCACCCGCCGATATTGTATTTGGGATATGTCGGTTTCACCATTCCATTTGCCTTTGCGCTCGCGGCGTTGATCAGCGGCCAGCTCGGCAATCAATGGCTCACCATCACGCGGCGCTGGACGATCGTGCCCTGGTTTTTTCTCGGCGTGGGCATGATGCTCGGCGGCAAATGGGCTTACATGGAACTCGGCTGGGGCGGCTATTGGGCTTGGGATCCGGTTGAAAACGCCGCGTTAATGCCCTGGCTCACCGGCACTGCGTTTGTGCATTCGGTCATCATTCAGGAAAAGAAAAACATGCTGCGTGTGTGGAATATGGTGTTGATCATTCTCACCTTCACACTCTGCATTTTCGGCACCTTTCTCACCCGCAGCGGCGTCATCTCGTCGGTGCATAGCTTCACCACCTCCAGTTTGGGACCCCTGTTTTTAGCATTTGTGGGTGTAATCGCGATTGGCTCGTCGTGGATTTTGATCATGCGCTCGCATCTCTTGAAGAGTGACACACGCCTGGAAGCCGTGGTCTCGCGGGCGTCCGCGTTCTTGTTTAACAATGTTGTCTTCGTCGTCGCTTGCGCCGCCGTATTTTTGGGAACGGTTTTTCCGGTGGTTTCAGAAGCCGTGCGCGGCGTGAAAATCACCGTAGGCGCGCCCTGGTTTAATGCGGTGCTGGTGCCGATTTCATTGCTGCTGTTATTGCTTACCGGCGTCGGGCCGTTGGTCGCTTGGCGCAAAAGCTCGCTGGAACAATTGCAGAAAATTTTTGCGATTCCGACGATCACCTCGTTAATTGCGTTGGGCATTTTCATCGCGTTGGGCATGCGTCACGTTTATGCGCTGATCTCCTTCACCCTCAGCGTTTTCGTCACCGTAACCATCGTGCTCGAATTTCATCGCGGCGCGGTCGCACGCGGCAGCACCAATGACGAAATTTATCCGGTGGCGCTGTGGCATCTCCTGCTAAAAAACCGGCGGCGCTACGGCGGCTACATCGTGCATTTCGGCATGGTGTTATTGTTCGTGGGCGTCACGGGCGCAGCCTTCACGCAAGAAATTGAAGGCCAGGTGAAGCCGGGCGAATCACTCAAATTGCGCGACTATGAGCTGGTTTATCAAAATACCAAGCAGTTCGAAGATCCCAACAAAGTCGTCGTGCAAGCCACCATGGTGGTCAAACGCGAGGGCGAGGTGGTGGATACGATTTATCCCCAAAAACATTTTTATATCGTGCAAGAGCAGCCGACCACTGAAGTCGCGCTCTTTTCCAATTTGCGCGAAGATCTTTATGTCGTGCTCGGCGCCCACCAGCCGGAAACCAATGCCGCCACGTTTCATATTTATCTCAATCCCCTGGTCAACTGGGTTTGGATTGGCGGCATGGTATTGACGCTCGGCACGTTGATCACCCTGCTTCCTGAGACGCGCGGAAGCCGAAAACAGCAAAAATCCGCACCACCCAAAACCAAAGCCCGCCAACCTGAAGCGGCGACCGCTTGATTGAGGAGAATTCGCATGACCATCACCCGTGACTTCTTGCACGCGCTTCCCAAAACCGACTTGCACTGCCATCTCGATGGCTCGATACGGGTGAAAACCGCAATGGAGTTGGCGAAAGCGAACGGCCTGCCGTTGCCGAGCACGAATGAACAAGACGTTTACGATTTTCTCTCGGTCAAAGGCCAGGTCGAAAACCTCAACGAGTATATTGATAAGTTCGACTTCACGCTCAAGCTGATGCAGGATTATGAATCACTGCGGCGCATCGCATACGAGCTTGCCGAAGATGCCGCAGCGGAGAATTTGCGCTACATCGAAGTGCGCTATTCGCCGATTTTGCATCAGCAAAAGGGGTTGTCGCTCGAACAGGTTGTTGACGCCGTGTTGGAAGGCCTGGGCGAAGCGGAGAAAAAATTCCCGATTCGCGCCGCCGTGATTATCTGCGCGATTCGCAGCATGACGCCGGAGGCCACGCTCCGGCTGGCCGAACTGACCTTGCAATACAAAGGCAAAGGCGTGGTGGCGTTCGATCTTGCCGGCCGCGAGTTTGGCAACCCGGCGAAAGATCATGCCAAGGCTTTTTATTTCATTCGCAAACATTGCATCAATTGCACCGTGCATGCCGGCGAGGCCTACGGCCCGGACAGCATTTACCAGGCCATTCATGCCTGCGGCGCGCATCGCATCGGGCACGGCACGCGCTTGATTGAAGATGAAGAGCTGCTTAACTATGTCTGCGATCATCGCATTCCGCTGGAAGTTTGCCTGATCAGCAACGTGCAAACCAAGGCCGTGCTGCGCATCGAGCATCATCCGTTTAAGAAATTTCTCGATCGCCAATTGCGTGTCACGCTTAACACCGATAACCGGCTGATCTCGCGCACAACCATGACCGACGAGCTGTGGTTGGCAGTGCAAACCTGGGATTTGAATTACGAGCAAGTCAAAAAAATCATCCTCAACGGTTTCAAAAGCCTGTTCATTCCATTCGCCGAAAAAACCAAAATCTATCACGAGGCCAAAGCCGAGTTGGCGAAATATGATTAAACACGTCGCCTGAGTTTGATTGTTTTTTTGAGATGATACTTTAGC
>SZPB01000529.1 GCA_030263535.1 Cytophagia bacterium CHB2 | reverse complement strand
CTCGCGGCAAAATTTTTGAACACGGAGTGGTCAAGCTAATGCTCGGTTTTCAAGCTTCATTCTTTCAGGAAAGGCTCATATGAAATCCCTCATTGCCCACCTTTTGTGTCTGTTGTTTCCGGTGCTGGCCTTCAGCCAGGAAATGGTCAAAGTAAACATTCTCGAAGTGTATGATAAAATCCCCGCGCCGCCGGCGGATGCCCAAGCGGCGCATAGCCGCCTGGTGTGTGTAGTTGAAAACGGTTTCGAACGTTGCGAGGCGAAAAAGTTCTACCAGGCCACCGCGGACGCCCTCGCGGCGCTCGAACAGCAAATCACCAAAACCAATGCTGCGCTGGCGCAACCGGGCGTCGATGCCATCAAGCAAATCGACCCGCAGGAAATGCAAAAGAAGATTGAAGCCATGAGTCCGGAGGAAAAAATCCAATTCGCCATGCAAATGAGCCAAATGGCGCTGGGCATGCAAAACGTGCAGCCGGAATCGGAAGAAGTTCAGGAAGCGTTGGCGGCATTCGGCGAGGTTAGCGTTGCAGTCAACAGCGAATACACCAATCCCGATGACGTTGCCAAGAAAAAAACGCAAATGGATGCCGAGCGCCAGCGCAAGCACGAGGAGATTGACGCCTGGGCAAGAGCCGAGCACGCGAAGATTCCACAAGTGGCCGGAGGCCCCGGCGTCGGCATGATCCCGGAACCGAAAGCCGCGCACGCGCTCAGAATCAGCACCGTGGAAAAACATCTCGCCGTTGATAACGAGTATTTGACCGCGCTGCAAAAATGGTGGCCGGAGGAAATTAAAAAACAGAAATCGCGCTTTACACCGTTTCAACAGAAACTGGCAGCAGTGGATTATGGCGAACAAGCGAATAGCACCGTCCACAAGCAAACGCTGGTGCAGGGGCAGAGCATGATGTTCAGCTCCGCTGCTGCACTCGCCCAATTCTCCCGCGACGTTTCAGAAAGCGCCGGCAGGCGTTGGCAAGATAAATTGAAATTGGAGAAGGAAAATCCGTAACGTTCACATTGGAATTTTCCCATCATAGAGAAGCTCTGCGCAAACTCCGCGTGAGGTGATAAAAACGTTATAGCGTTTTTCAAATGCGTGTGCAGGAGCCGTAGTCTTGCCCCCTCGTGGGGCACTGTTGCAACCGCGACTTGCCCCCTCGTGGGGCACTGTTGCAACCGCGAATTTAGTGGCTTCGACAGCCGCCCACGAGGGGCGGGGGCTACAAACCTGTTCATCCAATTAAAAACCGCAATAATGGATTTTTTACACGCGGTTTGGCCCAAGTTCAATGTGAAATCGTGGCCGGCGTTCCATTGCGTGTAAGCTGAAGGAGAAAAGCGTGGCCTGGATTTATCTCTTCATCGCCGGTCTGTTTGAAGTGGGTTGGGCGATCGGATTGAAATACACCGCCGGCTTCACCAAGCTCTGGCCGAGCGTGCTCACGGTTTTTGCAATGATCGCGAGTTTTTTCCTGTTGGCGCAAGCGCTGAAAACCATTCCCGTGGGCACTGGCTACGCGGTGTGGACCGGCATTGGCGCTGCCGGCACGGCGATTTTGGGCATGTTTTTGTTCCATGAATCGCGTGAGACACTGCGCCTGCTTTGCCTGGGATTGATTGTCGCAGGCATTGTGGGATTGAAGATCGTTTCGACGGAATAGAAAAGGTTGGTGACTGATATGATCGATCGCGAAATCTGGACATTCTTCTACGGTTCTTACATGAACTTCGACGTACTCAAGGAAGTCGATCTTATGCCGGAACGCTGGGAGGTTGCCAAGTTGTACGGCTTCGATATTCGCATTCAGCCGCGCGCGAATTTGATTCGCTCGGACCAGCATTGTGTTTTTGGCATCATCGCGGCGGCGACGCATGAGGAATTGCAGCGTTTATATGCGCATGCGCAGGGCGTTTTGGGCGAGGTATATCTTCCCGAAGCCGTTTTGATCGAAACCCTGGACGGCAAATGGCTGCCGGCGCTGTGTTACATTTGCCCGGAGATGCAAGCCCGGCCGGCTGCCGATGATTATCTCGATCGCATCATCAAGCCCGCCAAAGCATTTGGTTTTCCGCAGTGGTATATCGCGCGGCTCGAAAGTTTTCGATCATGATTTGTGCATGAATACAGATGGACAATCTGACTCATAGCCTCACCGGGGCTCTGGTCGCGAAAGTGCTTGAAGTCACGCGGCCAAGCCATGTCGAAGATCCTCGGGACCGGCGCTCGGCGTTTTGGTTGTTGGTCGTTTCCGCGAATCTGCCAGACCTTGACGTTGTGCTCGGTATGTTCAGCGATCCGATTTTCGCGATGCAACATCATCGCGGCCTCACGCATTCGATTTTATTTGCGCCGGTGTTTGCGCTGCTGCCGGCTTCGTTGTTTTATTTTTGGAAGAAGCTCAAACCCTTCAAAACCGCATGGCTGCTGGCGTTGCTCGGAACGTTGGTGCATATCTTTTTTGATGTGATCACCGCCTACGGCACCCAGATTTTCTCGCCGTTCTCACCAGCGCGGCATGCCTTGGATTGGATGTTCATCATCGATCCGTTCTTCACCGGCATTCTGGTGTTGTCGCTGTTGCTTGCCAAATTTTGGACAAAGCCGCGCAGGAAGCTGATTCTCGGCTGTGTTGCGCTCGTTGCGTTTTATCTCGGCGCGGAGATGGTCAATCACAATCTTGCCAAACAGCGCATGGCAACAGCATTGCAACAGAATGGCATTTCTGCAACTAACATTTCTGCGCTGCCGCAGCCGTTCAACATTTTTCGCTGGATGGGCATTGCGCGAACGCCTAACGGCGTGGCGCAAGCTTACTTTTCGAATCTGCAAACGGACGAATTGTCTGTGATGGTGTATGAAAACGCTGAAGACAAATTTTCCCGGCGCGCCCGGCAAACGCTTGAGAGCCGCTGGTACTTGCAATTCGCGCGTTATCCCTGGATTCATATGGAAGAACGCGAGGGCCGCAATGTCGTCGAGATACGCGATCTGCAATTCATGATTGACAAGGGCATCACGCAGGCGCTCGGTTTTCCGGAGCGGTCGCTGCCGTTCATTCTCCGGTACAGTTTTTCACCGAACGGCAATCCGCTGGCAACGGAATTCAACAACGAAAGCCTGCCGCAACAAAGTTTCTCAAAGTGAACAAGCGATCATGAGAGATTTTTTAATGGATCAAAAAAGCATTTCAATGACGCCGGGCGATTTACCGCCGCGTGAAGCCTCGCGCTTGCTGTTGAGCATCATTGCCCCGCGGCCGATCGCCTGGGTTTCGTCGATGGGTGCCGATGGTTCGCTCAATCTCGCGCCGTTTTCGTTTTTTACCGCCGTATCCGCCAATCCCCCGACAGTGATGATTGCCGTTGGCGCGCGCAAAGGCAAGCCCAAAGACACGCTGCGCAACGTGCAAGAAACCGGCGAGTTTGTGATTCATATCGTCGATGAAACCCTGGCCGAAGCGATGAATCTAACCTCGGGCGAGTGGGAATACGGCGTCAACGAGTTCGAAATGGCCGGCCTGGAAACGATTCCCTCGCTGGAAGTAAAACCGCCGCGGGTGGCTGTCGCGCGGGTTGCCATGGAGGCGAAAATCGCGCAAATCGTTCCGGTGGAGGGCACAACCTCAACGCTGATTCTGGGCAGAATTGTGCGCTATCATCTGCGCGCGGATTTGCTGCGGTCCGACGGTTTGATCGATGCTGCGTTACTGCAGCCGATCACGCGCCTGGGCGGCGCAGAATACGCGACGATTGGCCGGGTGTTTGAGATGAGCCGGCCGCAAGCAAACAAATAAATAAAGCCGGACTTGGAGGCAAATAATTTTGGATGACAAATAATACCCTTGCCTCCAAGCCCGGCTTTGCCCCTCTTTTTAGGAGCCTTTCACATGAGCATCCTCGGCCTGCATCACATCACCCTCGTCTGTTCCGACGCGCAACGCACGGTGGATTTTTACACGAAAGTCCTGGGCCAGCGTTTTGTGAAGCGCACGGTGAATTTCGACGATCCCGGCAGTTATCATTTGTACTTCGGTGATGAAACCGGAAAGCCGGGCACGGCGATTACGTTTTTCGAATGGCCGTTTGCTCCCAAGGGCGCGGCCGGTATCGGCGGCACGCATCACTTTGCGTTGAGCGTGAATGATCGCACCGGCTTGTTGCAATGGAAGCGGCGACTCAGTGATCTCGGCATCCGCGTGACCGGCCCGTTTCCTCGTAATTATTTTGAATCGATTTATTTTCGTGATCCCGACGGCATGCTGCTTGAAATCGCGACGCCAGGCCCGGGCTGGGCGGTCGATGAAGCGCCGGACAAGCTCGGCATGGAATTTCGCGAGCCGCCGTTGGACATGCGCAAAGGCCAGCGCGACGAAGCACGCATTCAAACCGAGACCTGGCCGGAACCGGT
>SZPB01000528.1 GCA_030263535.1 Cytophagia bacterium CHB2 | reverse complement strand
CTTTTTGGCCGCCAATCGCGTCGTTCACGATTTCGTGCCACCACAGAATATTTTCCGGATAGGCTTTGGCTTCGCCATTGATCACCGTGCCCAAAACGATATCAGTGTCGCGTAGGTAACTCGCTTCCGAAGAGGCCGGCTCGACGAATTTGGGATTGGTCAGCGCGGGAATGCCATCGCGCGGCACGCCACCGGAAACCATTTGACTCGAAGGAAACGTATTCCACGTGGGAAAATTCGCGGCGTCGGCGCGGGTGAAATACATTTGCGGAAACAACTCGCTGCGCGAGCCTTGGTGCTCGCGATCCCACATCACGAGATTGTTTTCGAATAAGAGCCCCGATACGCCGAAGCCGGCTTTGCCGGAACTTCCATTGGAGTTCTTGTCGTCTAGCGGATTGGCGCTGTTGTCGTTGTTGCAGGCGGCGCACAACGAGAGCGATACGAGCAGGAAATAGAACAAATGTTTTTTCATCGGAAACCTCAGCAGCAGATGGGTGACGTGAATCGTTCCATATTAGGCGCGTTGGCGGTTGGAGCGGCCGAATCGGCCAACGCTTTTTGTAATGCCGAACGGATCATTTCCTTGCTCGGCATGCCGGTATACTTGCCGCCGGCAAGATACACGCGGCACTGCATGCCAAAATCCGCGCGATGCTCCGCACTGGGATCGATGTCCCTGCCGTTGATGCGAATGGTCGGCGAGCCGAGAAAGCGCTTAGCGACGGCTTCGTCGCGCGAATCGATGCGTATGTTGTGCAATGTAGTTTTGATCCGGTTTTCACGCAACACTTCAAACAGTAATTTCCGCGCCGCTTCGTGGTTGGGGCAGCCGCGAAAATAGAGAAACTCGATGTGCAGATTCATGACTTTAGGAATTACGCCAGTGCGCCGCCACAGCTCGATCCGGCGCCAGCCGTGCACGCAAAACAATGATCGCCGGTAATGACGGGCCAGTCCACCATTTGCTCCGGATCAACGTTCCACAGATATAGTGGGTGATCATCACTCCATTGCAGACCGAGCATTTGGTTGAAGTCGCAATCGTAAACCTCGCCGCGCCAATCGACGTTCAGCATGGTGCGGCACATCAGGTTCGCCACGGTATCCGGATTGAAGGCGTTGCTCAATAATTCCTGATATTTTTCAAGCTGGCCCGTGCGCTGCAGCCAGGCGGCGAAGCGCGCCATGGGAACGTTGGCCAGCGTGTAAAGGCGGTTGAAAACAATGCCGAAATGCTGTTCCAATTCTTTTTTGTAAGCAGTTTCCAACCCGGCTTGCGACCCCGGCAAATGCGCTCCAAGCGGATTATACACCAGGTGCAGCAGCAGGTTTTCATCACGCCCGTAGCCGAGGGCATTCAACCGTTGCAGAGCGCGGATACTTTTTTCAAAAACGCCGTCGCCGCGTTGTGAATCCACGTTGGTTTGCGAATAGCATGGCAGCGACGCGATGATCTCCACCCGATGGTGCGCCAGAAACTCCGCCAAATTTTCCTGCCCCGATTCGAAGAGGATCGTCAGGTTGCAGCGATCCATGACGTGGCGCGCCGGCGCCAGCGTTTTTCTGCGCTCAACCAGGTAGCGGAAATTGGGATTAATCTCAGGCGCTCCACCTGTGATATCGACCTTCGGAATATCCGTAGACGACAGCCACTCAATAATGCGATCCATGGTGTCGCGCGTCATGATTTCAGTGCGGGCCGGTCCGGCATTAACGTGGCAATGCGAGCACGTCTGGTTGCACTTCTTGCCGACGTTGATTTGGAGGACTTGCGTTCGCTCGCGGCGCAGGGTGAGTGCATGATGCCTCAGGGTTTGCTGGAAATAGTTGATGGCTTCGCCTCTCGCATTCAGATCAACGTTATGTCGGGTATGGCGAGGCAACAGCATTTCGTTTTGCATATCCTTCTCCTCAATTTAGTTCCTTCAAAGCCGCCAATATATTTTCCACACTCGTCCGCTCTTTGTAATTCTCATGCACCTCGCGAAAGCGAATGACGCCGGTTTTGTCGATGATGATCGTCGTGGGATGCGGAATGACGTCCTTGTTGTAAACTTCATAAGCTTTCATGACAACCAAACTTTGATCGGAAGCGAGTGGAAAAGTAATGCCTAAAATTTCGTGCCACTTTTTGGCTTCTTCCGGCGGGTAGCCGTGAATGCCGATGAGCACAGCGTCATACTTTTCAATCTCAGAAAGATTCTTTTGCAGCTCACCGAGCTGCTTCTTGCACCAGGGTCACCAGGAGCCGCTGCGAAAGAACTCCAGCACGACGTTCTTCTTGCCGCGAAAATCAGCGAGACGAATTTCCTTGCCATCGGCAGCGGTCACCAGAAAGCCCGGCGCTGTGCTGCCGACAGTCACGTCAACCGGCGCGTTGCTCGTGGGCAATTCGTCGGGGAGATCGATGGCCAGCGCGCCGGCTTTTTCATCGAATTCCCAAGTGCTGCCAACACTGGTGAAAAAGGCTGCGGCGGATATAAAAAGTTGGCCGTCTTTCTCGCGCGCTTCTTTTTCGCCGATGGTGAAGGGAAGGCATGCGGTTTCGGTGCAAAGAATCGCCAGGCCGCTTTGGCGCTTGAGGGCAAACCCCAGCGCCTGCGCCAAACGCTGTGCTTCGAGAAAAAGCGCGCCTTTCTCATTGTGCGCGGCAATCGACACGGTTTTAGTTTTACCGTTCAGCAAGATTTTTTTAACCATGATCTCTTCGCTTGCGAAAGTCACGGTGGCCGCCGCGAAGATGAGCACGGCCACCGCCAGGCAGGTTTTGTTCATGATCTCTCCCGAAATTTAGTTCACGCGCAATGCATTCGACTATTCGTCATTTGTTCAAACCAATTTTCGATAGTCAATATTCCCCTTCAAGTACTGCGCGCTGTACCACGCCTCCACAAGACAAGGGCAATCGCAATAAACCAAGACGGCGACACAATTGAAACGACGGACAGCGCGTGCTTGTCGAACAAGCCGCGCGGTGTTGGCAATAATCCAAGATGAAATTCTGGGCGGGTCACTGTCTGCATTCGCGGTGTTCCTTCATAAAATCCGGCGGCGGCCAGCGGATCATTCTGTTCCACCGGCGCTGTGATTTGTTCGACAACTTCAAACTTGGTGTAGTAGTCGCCGCCAGTCATTTGCCAAGTGATGAGTGTTGCAAGTGTGATCAGCGCGGCTAAAACGAGAATGATTTTTGTTTGCTTCGTCATGATCTATTTTCACAACCCGGACATGCCGGAACTAAAAAACATTTCACCAACGGATAG
>SZPB01000527.1 GCA_030263535.1 Cytophagia bacterium CHB2 | reverse complement strand
CGATCTCGAAAATAGTTGGAACGGTGCGCGATTTTTCATCAACGCTGCTACCGGTGGAAATCAATTTACCATTGAGTTGATCGACGCGAAATTCTTGCTCGTAACCTTCTACTTTGAAAGAAGCGCCTGTGGCCGCTTCTACGCGTGCGAGGAGCGCCAGTGGAATATTCGCTTTAAGCCAAACGCGTTTGGGGTTGCTGATAGTAAAAAGTCTTTCACCGGTTTCAACAGTTTCGCCGAGATGAAAATGAATTCCTTCGATGACGCCGGCAATCGGCGCTTTGAGATGAAAATGCGGCGTATTGTTGTCACCGTTTTTTTCAGCGCCGAAATCGACTTGCTGCGCGATGACCTCGTAACCGGCACGCTTCGCTTCGAATCGCAATTTCGCTTCCTCAAGTCGGTTTTGGGAAATTGCCTGTTTCTCAAAAAGGCGCTGGGCGCGCTCAAACTCCGCCTTGGACAGCAGATATTCATTGCGAACGTTGTTGAGGCCGGCTTCAGTGTTGGCGGGCGGTGAGATCACCGCAAGCACGGCACCCTTTTGCACCCACGCGCCCACCGAAGACAGATTGGAATTTTGATCGGCGAGAATAACGCCATTCACCAACGCGGGAACTTCGGCGTGCCATTGCGCCTTCGGCAAAATTTCACCGACCGCTTTTACCGAGCCGGCGAGCATGCGCTTCTGCGCCGGTTCGGTGCGGAAATCAATTTTCCATTGTTGCTCTTTGAGAAACGTAATCAGTTCTTCGCTCGCCGCGGCTGCTTCGTCGTGCGGAATGGCGGCCTCGTCGCCAAAGACGCGCACGTTCGGCACGTGAATGACATCCTCAACCTGCTGTCCTTCAAGCCGCAACTCCATATCATAAACACCGGCTTCAGAAAATTGAACGAGCGGCCGGAAGATACCGGGATGGCTCGGTGATTCCGCGACGACAGTAACGTCACCGCCGCCGGCTTTTTGGAAAAAGCACGTGAGTCGGCCTTGCGTCACCGCTTTAAAATCTTTCATATCGGAAAGATGCACGGCGAATGCTGCCTCTTGCCCGACGATGAGCGCCGGATATTCCATAAACAACTCAGTTTTTTCCGCCCACAGCGTGACGGAAGTTCCTTCATGTTCGTGTTCGGTTGTGGCTTCATCGTGGCTGTGGCAGCCGAGGCCAAGGGCAAAGAGGAATAGGCAAAAAGCGAAACGAATAAGATGTGACATGGTTTTTCCTCAAAAATGTTTGGGACACAAAAATGAAAGCTTTCAAAAATATTTTTCGGCCTTTCAATTTTGTGTCCAGATCACGGTTGCGGCGACTTTCTCCAATTCGAACATGCTCAGTTGATATTTTAACAATAAATCAAATCGGGTTTGAAAGGCTTCGCTGTAAGCGCGCACGCCGTCAAGCAATTCGATGAGCGACATTTCACCCTCGGCATACGAGAACTGTGCGATCAGCAGCACGGATTCCGGCTGTTCGACGGCGCGTGCGTCCAACAATTCACCGTAGAGGCGATAGCGGTCGTAAGCTTGGCGCACTTCCAGCGCGATTTGTTTTTCCAACAAACCCGTTGCCGTGATCTGTTGCTCATGAGCGGCGCGGGCGCTGCGCACTTCGCCTTGATTGCGGTCGAAGAGCGGAAAGCCGAGATTGACCTGCACCACCGCGCCTTTGAAATCATCTACCTGCTTTTTGTAACCGGCGGAAACGCTGGCCTGCGGCAAACGTTGCCATTTGGCCGCGCTCAATGCCGCTTGTTTGCTGCGCGACATGGCACGCGCCGCTTGCAGATCGGGACGATTTTGCAGCGCGTGGGCAAGCAGCTTTTCAAAATTAGGAGCGGGCGAAGTCGGACTTTCACTTCGGCCTATTGTGTTGTCTTGAAAATCGTTGTTGTGAAAGTCCGACTTCACGCCGATTAGCTCAAACTGCATCTCGCTCTGCGTCGGGTCGAGCAGAAAAGCCAGTCGTCGCTGGCCGTTGATGAATTCCGCCTGCGCTTCGCTGGCGGCCTTTTGGTAGCGTTGATGTTCGAGCGCGATGCGCTGCTGTTCGTAACCGGAGATGTCGCCATCGGTCAAACGAATTTTGCCGGCAGTCGCGGCCTGCTGGAAAACGGCGGCTGCTTTATGCCAAGCTTCGTAACTTTGTGCGGCGTAGTAGCATTCGACAAACGCTTTTTGCGCCTCGAATTTGACGAGACGTTGCACATTGGCAAGAGAGAGGTTCTCTGCCTCAACTTGGGCGTTTGCCGCATTCACTTGCGGCCAACGATTCCATAGAAAATTCAGCGGTAGGCCGGTGGAAAAGATCTCTTCACCGCCTTTCTGTCCGCTGAGATCGAGGTCTTCTTTGTAATAGGAAAGCACGGGATTGGGCAACAGACCGGCGGTGGTTTTCTGTCCCAACGCCTGCTCGATCTCATAACGCTGAATGTGCAATGCCGGATAATTTTCCAGCGCGCGCGCAACGGCCTGTTGCAGGGTTAAAGTTTGCGTCGACTTCGTCTCTTGTGGAATTGCAACAATGGAAAATCCAAGCAAGAAAAAAAGGCAAGCGACGGGGTGAATATGCTTCAAGGCAAAATCCTCCGCTTGTTTACATTTTAGAAAAGGAAATAATGCTCCGATAATCTCTTGCGAGATTCATTCAGTCAAATCGGAAAAATTAAAAATAGAGGAGAGGAAACTCAGGCAAGCGGAGGCGAGAGGCCTGTTGCGGTCAGCGCGAAATAGTCTCGAACGAGTTGAAGTGGTGTAAGTTTGAGGACAATTTTGACGACAGAATTGGGGGTAGAATTTTCAACAAAGGGCGCGGCAAAGAAATCAATCTGCGGCACAAATTTGCCGGGAATGAAAATTTGTGCGAAATGAACTGCGATAGAAGCATGCATCTTATCGAACAGAGAGGAACCTTCGAGAAGATGCAAGCTTTCTCGGGAACTATGATGATCTTGTTCAAACTCCGGAGCATGAGAAGCAACCGCCGGAATATGTGAATGGTAAAATTCACCCTTTACGCCGGCGTGGTCATGCCCGGGATGCTGATGAAACCATAGCGTGAGCAGGCAAGTAGCGAAATGCGCAATCACGCACACAACGGCAAATGAGCGTCTGGTAGCTTGTCGAAAAAAGAAACTCATAGGCTTTAAAATATAAAGTTTACTTCGAAAAGCAACTATCATTCATGATAATTTTGAGGCAACGGGGGCATCATGAACGAGCCGCCTCTTGACTATGAAATAAAAGCAAAAGCTGTTGGCTGGTTGCTTAATATGACAGTTTTGTGTTAAAAGCCTTTGCTTCAGCGATCGGCCAA
>SZPB01000526.1 GCA_030263535.1 Cytophagia bacterium CHB2 | reverse complement strand
CTGATAAACCAGTTCATCCGCCAGGGCTTGCGCCTCTTCCTGCGTCGCAAACCGCCCAACCCGCACGCGATACCAAATGCCGCCTTTCTCCGGAATATTCGCGCGTTGAATATAAACTTCATGCCCCTGGCCTTCGAAGCGCGCCGCATCTGTTTCAGCATTCCGGCGGGATTGCCAGGATGAAACTTGTACGGTGTAAATGTCTTCACCGGTGGCGACTACCGTCGGACGCGGTTCTTCTACTGGCGCTGGCGGAGGCGCGATTTCCGTCTGCGGTTGGATGTCAGAAATTGCAGCGGCGGGCTTGGGTTTCTCCGCCTCCCCCTCTTTTCGATTCCACCACCACAAGCCGGTTGCGATCAAGCCAAACAGGGCTGCCACTGCAACGACGACTGCCCATTTCGATTGTTCCGAAGTCATAATGAAACGTCTCCTGTGTTCTGGCGGCTTTACGCTGACTCCGCCGCGGCGGGCAGCGGAGTTCGATCAAAACAGCGAATTATTTTGTCTCGATCAATTCGCGTTCCGCAAAGAAAAACGCAATTTCAATCATCGCATTCTCAGGCGAATCCGAGCCGTGCACGATATTGTTTTGCTTGCTGGTGGCGAAATCTTTGCGAATGGTGCCGGCGTCCGCTTGCGCAGGATCGGTGGCGCCGATGAGTTTGCGAAAGTCTGCCACGGCATTCTCCTTTTCCAGCGCCAACGGCACCACGCGATCACTGCTCATGAAACTCACCAAATCTTTATAGAACGGCCGCTCTTTGTGAACTTCATAAAACTTGCCGGCGGTTTCCGGCGTTAGGCGAACCATTTTCATGCCGAGAATGCGAAAACCGGCCTGCTCGATGCGATCCAGCACTTTTCCCATTTTTTTGGCTGAAACACAATCCGGTTTTAGAATGGCGAGAGTACGTTCCAACGTTGAACTCCTTTCTGCATGTTTAACTTGAAGCGAAAGTTTGATTTCATAAACCACCGGGCAAAAGCCCATCCAAAAAGCACGCGTTATTACTCGCCGGATCTTCTCGCCGATCTCGGGCCGCGAGCAACCGGCGACTTTGTTTTGGCTTTGGCACGTGTCTTCACGGTTGAGGTTTTCTTTTGAGCCGACGAGCGTTTGACTTTCTGCAGCAACGCCTGTATCCTCACGCCAATCTCAGCCGGGCTTTGGCAAACCGAGGCGCCCGCTTCTTCCAGCTTGGCCATCTTCTCTGCCGCCGTGCCCTGGCCACCGGCGATGATCGCGCCCGCATGTCCCATGCGGCGTCCGGGCGGCGCGGTGCGGCCGGCAATGAACGCCACCACCGGTTTGTTGAAATGTTTTTTGATATACGCCGCGGCTTCCTCTTCCGCTGTGCCGCCGATTTCGCCGATCAACACCACGGCGTCGGTATCATCATCTTCGGCAAACAATTTCAGCGCATCGGTGTGCGTCGTGCCGATCACGGGATCACCGCCAATGCCGATGCATGTCGATTGCCCGATTCCGAGATCCGAAAGCTGTTTCACGGCTTCATACGTGAGCGTGCCGCTGCGCGAAATGACGCCGACACTGCCTTCACGATGAATGAAGCCCGGCATGATTCCGATCTTGCACTTGCCGGGGGAAATCACCCCCGGGCAATTCGGGCCGATCATGCGCACGCCGGTTTTATTCAAAAACGCCTTCACAGTCAACATATCAATTGCGGGAATGCCCTCGGTGATCGTCACGATTAACGGCACGCCTTCAGCCGCGGATTCCATAATCGCATCGGCGGCAAACGAGGGCGGGACGAAAATCGCCGCGGCATTTGCGCCTGCTTCTTTTACGGCATCGGCAACGGTGTTGAAGATGGGAACCTTGCCGTCAAACGTCTGCCCGCCTTTACCGGGCACCACGCCTGCGACCACATTCGTGCCATATTCCATCATCTGCCGCGCATGAAACGAGCCTTCATTGCCGGTAATGCCCTGCACCAGCACGCGGGTGTTTTTGTCGATTAAAATGCTCAACGGCTCCTCCTTGGGTTAGACACTTTCTTTCTTGCATTCGCTTGACGGCTGAACGAGGGGCGCGCCTCGGCGACCTTGAGTAAACCGACCATTTCATCGGAAACGGCATATTCAACACCCTTCTTCGTTTTGTTGCACACAAGATTCGCTTCCCGGACAAGGTCATCAATGTACCACCACCAATGCGAGCGGTCGTACCTGCCCTCGCGGTAACGGCGAAGCGTCCCTTTGCTCGCACCGAATAAAAGCAATGCAGCAGCCCGGATATCCCGATCAAGTTTGGCCAGCTTTTCCTTTTGAATCTGATTGAGCGCTTCCGGGGCTGCTTCCAACACCTTTTGCAATTCGCTGCGATGATCAAAAAGCGCATGCACATCATCACAGTCATCAATAATAGCCTCTTCTGCGGAATGTGGAATCGTTGCTGGCAGAAAACCAATAAGCCAATTCAATAGCTCGGTCGCCCGCGTTTGCAAGGCCTGCTTTGTACTTTTGGACGAGAGTGAGGTTACCATAATTGAAAATTGAAGTGGTAAAAAGGTTGAATGTTTCTACTTTGGTGACCAGATAAGCTCAATTTCCGGTTGTCGCAACAGATAACCGAGGCCATCTTCGGCCATGAAGCAGGTTTTCACACGTGTAGGATAGCCGTCTGATCTCCACCACGAATATATGGTTACGTGGATTTAAGAAACCGATTGCCTTGCCATCCTTTTCATATCGGCCAATATAACTATGCTTGCCGATTGTTCTTTCCGCGTCTTGAATCGTAACACCGTGCTCACGCAGCTTGTTATGAAAACGTGGGGAAAATCTTCCCAGTGCAAAATCACGCTGCACTTGCTTGATCAAGTCATCGACCTCGGCTTCTCGGGTGGCGTGCTTCACGGCCATCGACCGCAATGCCGACCGCTCGTGCGGTGCGTAGTGAAAGAGGTGCATGTCGGGGTGGGTCGCGCGTAGCTCGACGACACGATCGACAAAGCGCTCTAACGCGAGCTTCTCGCCCTCAAGATCATGGGCCCAGATGCATTCGTAGTCACCATCCGCTGGACACCATCCCCACAGATACTCAATCCCGTCGTCGCCGACGTATGGGTCGCCCTCGAGGTCGAAGAAGACATCACCCTCGCTGGGTAGAGGCAGGAGCGCATATCCGAGGGCACGCTCCGGTGTGAGATGACGGTGTAGCGGCTCGCCGCTGCTTTGCGAGCGGACCTGGAGGTCCGCTTGATGATGCAACCGCTCGTAGCGCTCTGGATTGAGGGGCATCGGCTCGGGTTTCTCCGCGGCCGCGAGGGCGCCCATCGTCGTGAT
>SZPB01000525.1 GCA_030263535.1 Cytophagia bacterium CHB2 | reverse complement strand
GGTTGAGGCGATCGAGCATCTCGTCGAATACAACAGCAAAAAGGAATTCGGCAAGGCCCGGCCGCCGGTGGTGTTGACGACGGCGAAGGCCGTGCTTGAAACATTGCTCTCACCGCAGGCTTTGCATGCGAAGAAGATCGAACTGCGGCTGGGCGACGAGCTGCCGTTTGAAACGCTGATCACTCAGTTGATCGAAATGGGATTCGAGCGCCAGCCGGTAGTCGAGCAGCCCGGCGAGCTGGCGGTGCGCGGCGGCATCATTGATCTCTTTCCACTTTCACGCACGCTGCCGGTACGCATCGAGTTTTGGGGCGACCGCGTCGAGTCGCTGCGCGAGTTCGATCCCACCACGCAACGCTCCGAAAGCGAAATCTCTAAAGTGATTTTGCTGCCGCAGAATATTGTTGCTCTGGCGGAAGAGGGCAAGAATGGCAAAGAGTCCTCGACATCTAAAAAAGCGCCAACGCAGACGCTGCTCAACTATTTTCCCGAAAACACCATCGTTTGTTTTTTTCGTCCCGATCAAATTCTTGCGGCGTTGAACGACGGCAAAGTCGAATCCAGCACGGATGACGGCGATTGGCTTGAATCCGATGTGGCAAATGATCTCGATGAGCAAAGCTGGCAGGCCTTCGCGGGGCGCTTTCAAAAATTCCGGCAATTGACGTTCGCGCAATTTCATCACGATAGCGAAGACGATCTCATCGATTTACACGCGATTCCACAACCCTCGCTGCACGGCGATCTCAAAGCGTTGCGTCTCGATCTGGAATCATTCAAGGAAAAAAGCCAAAGTCCGGATCCCCCCAAAATTTTTTTTGTTTGCGAATCTCCGACGCACGCCGAACGCATCGGCGAGTTGTTGGAAGAAAGTGAATTGGCGGCGTATCGCCTCCATGTGCTCACCGGCCCGATTCACGGCGGCTTCAGTTTGCCGCAACAAAATCTCGTTGTTTATACTGATCACGAATTTTACGGCCGCGTGCGCCGCATTCGCAAGCGCCGCAAGCAGAGAACCGGACTTACGTTCCGCCAACTCAAGTCGCTCAAGCGCGGTGATTACATCGTGCATGTCGATCATGGCATCGGCGTTTATCAAGGACTCGAACACATCAAAATTGGAGAGAATGAGCAAGAGTGCATCGTCATTCACTATCTTGATAAAGACAAGCTGTATGTGCCGTTGGATAAAATGGATCGTGTACAAAAATACACCGCACGCGAATCCGCAGCGCCCAAGCTGCACAAACTCGGCTCCACTGATTGGGAAAAACTCAAAGCGCGCACGAAAAAGCGCATCAAGGATATTGCACGCGATTTGATCCAGCTTTACGCGGCGCGCGAAGCCGAGAAGGGCTATGCGTTTTCCGCAGACACAATCTGGCAGCGCGATCTCGAAGCTTCATTTGAATATGAAGACACGCCCGATCAAGCGCGTGCCGTCGAAGAAGTCAAGCGCGACATGGAAGGCGAGAAGCCCATGGATCGCTTGGTCTGCGGCGATGTCGGCTACGGCAAAACCGAGGTTGCGATTCGCGCCGCCTTCAAAGCTGTGCAAGACAGCAAGCAAGTGGCGGTGCTTGTGCCGACGACTCTGCTCGCGCAACAGCATTACAACACCTTCAGCAGCCGATTGCAGCGCTATCCCGTGCGCGTCGACGTTTTGTCGCGTTTCCGCTCGAGCGCAGAACAAAAGAGGATTGCCGAGCGTCTTAAACAAGGCGAGGTTGACATTATCATCGGCACACATCGCTTGTTGTCGAAGGATATCGCGTTCAAAGATCTCGGTTTGCTGATTGTTGATGAAGAACAGCGTTTCGGCGTGCGCCACAAGGAATTGCTCAAGAAGCTGAAGGTGAATGTCGATGTGCTCACGCTCTCGGCCACGCCGATTCCGCGCACGCTGCACATGGCGCTGACCGGTGTGCGCGATATGTCGAATATCAACACGCCGCCGCGCGACCGCCTGCCGATTCACACTGAGGTGGCGCAGCTTGATCGCGATCTCGTGCGCACGGCGATTATGCGCGAGATTCATCGCGGCGGCCAGGTATTTGTGGTACACAATCGCATCAGCTCGATTCATCGCATTGCCGGATTGATTCGTGCGCTCGTTCCGGAGGTGGAAATTGGCGTGGCGCACGGCCGGATGAATGAGCACGAGTTGGAAGAGGTGATGGTCAATTTCGTGCGGCGCGATTATCACGTGCTGGTGGCGACGATGATCATCGAGTCCGGCCTTGACATGCCGAACGTGAACACGATGATCATCAATCGCGCGGACCGCTTTGGTCTGGCGCAACTTTATCAACTGCGCGGGCGCGTGGGCCGCAGTCACCACAAGGCCTATTGCTATCTCGTGGTGCCGCCGATCCGGAATCTTTCCAATGAGGCGATCAAGCGCCTGGAGACGATTGAAGAATTCACCGATCTAGGCAGCGGCTTTCAAATTGCCATGCGCGATCTTGAAATTCGCGGCGCCGGCAACTTGCTGGGCGCGGAGCAAAGCGGCATGATCGACGCGGTTGGCTTCGATTTGTACACGCGCATTTTGGACGAGGCGGTGCGTGAAGCGCGCCACGAAGCGCAGCCCGAATCCGTCGAGCCGTTCGTTGAAAAAGAGCAATGCCGGGTTGATCTCGACGGCGATGCGTTTCTGCCGGCGGATTACGTCGATCTGCCGGAAGAGCGCGTAGCGATTTACCGCCGCCTTGCCGAAGCTGATTCGCTGGCGGAAATCGAAGCCATTTCCGATGAATTGACCGATCGCTTTGGCAAGCTGCCGCTGCCTGCACGCAATCTGCTCGGTTTGGCCAGTTTGAAATTGTTGGGAACAGCGCTGGGTTTGAAGAGTTTGCGTGTATTAGCCCGGGAGAGTCGCGCCAAATTCAGCGACGCCGT
Organism: Cytophagia bacterium CHB2; assembly: GCA_030263535.1. Classification (NCBI taxonomy): domain Bacteria; kingdom Pseudomonadati; phylum Bacteroidota; class Cytophagia; species Cytophagia bacterium CHB2. The sequence goes on along the minus strand of SZPB01000525.1, from coordinate 431 downwards.
GCAGCGAGAATCCGGCAAATCGTTCGAAGAATGGGTTGATGGGATGATGCGCCGCGCGCCCTATCCCATCGAATTTTTTCAGAACGGCGGACTCGGCTTCAAAATGGAGATTCCCAAAGGCCAGGCCGCGATGCCGATGACGGTGAAGCTGTTGATGGGGATGCAGCGGGACTGGAAATAAGAACGTTTCGCAACATCTGCCGCTACTTATGGCCATCGAAAAACAAAGATTGATAAGGATTCTGAATTTGTGCTATATTCACAATGAATGAACAGAATCTGTGTAGAATCTTTTGAGGTTCAGCAGGAGCCGCTTAAATCTATTTTGAAAGAAGGAAACGTGAGCACATTCATTTCAGTCAGGCGGAGCCTGATTTTTCTACTGGCAATCGCAAGCTTGAAATTCGGTTGCAACAAAAGCACGGAGGAGG
>SZPB01000524.1 GCA_030263535.1 Cytophagia bacterium CHB2 | reverse complement strand
TTGGCAAAAATGCCTTCCAATGCAAAATGTTCGCGGTTTTCTTCAATGCGCTGAAAGCGCCAAAGCCGCCGGTCGGCAATCGTTTCTGCGCCTTCAATAGTATTCAACGTAAACCCGCGCAGCGTGGTCAAGCCTTCGATGCGCATTTCAACCTCGAGCGGATCGCCGACCTCCCAAACCACGCGGCAGGGCGTAGTTTGCGTATACTTCACGTTGTTCAAATAAACTTCCGCGCCTTCGGGTTTCGAGGAAATTTCCAAAATCGTCTTGAAGCGAAAGACATAAGGTTGGTTTTGATCGCGCGACGATTCCCCGACAACCGAGGCGCCGCCTTGGGGCGCCACTTGAATCGATCTTACGATCGGCTCGAAGCGCGGCAAGGTCAGCATCAGTTTATGCACGCCCGGCGAGATTTTTTCAATCGCGAGCGGCGTCGTCTTGGGCAGCAACCGATCATCGAGATAGACCTGCGCGTTCGGAGGAAAAGACACCAACCGGATGGCCGGCGGAAAGAGAAAATCATAAATCGACGCGCCCCAGGAAGTCATGCGTGTGAATGTGTCAATCACCGTGAACAATATGAATGCTGCGAGTATGCCTCCGGCCGCCATGAAAATCGTTTTTTTGTGTGAGCGCGCCGAGAGGCGAATCACGTCAATGATTGTGCGAACTTCTTCTTCCTCTTCCTCTTCGCCGATGACCTTGTAGAAAGCGACATCTTGCGGCGCGCTTGCGGCTCTGCCCGAACGGCTCGGTTCTTCCGGTTCGGGCGTCAACTCAAGTTCTTCCGGCAAATCTCGCTTGGCCGAAAAACGATTCCACTGAAAATCGTCATTCGAAAAATCCGCAGTCGGCGCCGTCGTTGCGTTTGGCTCGGACGAAACAAAACGTTCATCCAGATCATCTTTAAAGCCAGAAACTTCCTTCTCATCTACAAAAAAATCTGTATCTGAGTTGCTTTCGAGCGGCGTCACCTCGCGCGCATTCACGCCGTCATTGATATCGACGAAATTCTTAAAACCGTCATCAACGAATTGTTCCGCGGCGTTGGATACCGCTTGCTCGTTTGGCGGTGAGATCTGCTGCACGATGTTGCTGAGTTCAAAGGCATAATCTGCCGCCGGCGCATATTGTGAGAGATAACCCATGAGATCCATATACATCTGGCTGGCAGATTGATAGCGGCGATTGGGATCGCGCTGAACGGCTTTTTCGATAATTTTCGTGAGCGGTTCGGGTGTACCTATTTCATCGAGTAGTCCTAAATCCCATACGCCATCGCGCAAGTGACGAATCATGGCCTCCGGCGCTTGTTCTTTGAAAAACCTCTGGCCGGTTAAAACTTCGTAAAAAACGAGACCCAGAGCAAAAAGATCAACGCGCTGGTCAAATCCCTGGCCGCCGTTGACTTGTTCCGGGGCGAGGTAAGTCAGCTTGCCCTGCACCAACACTTCGTTTTTATGATCAAAATCTTTTTGCTGATGTTGCCGTGTGCTCGCTAGGCCGAAATCAATGATTTTGATTTCCCCGAGCCGATTCAGCATGATATTGCCGGGAGAAATATCCTGGTGAACAATATGGAGAGGCTGATGGGTATCGGGATCGCGCCGGGTATGGGCATAATCCAAGCCGGCGCAGGTTTCCGCAATAATGTAAGCGCCCAGATGCGGCGGCACGATGCCGCGCTCTTTACGGCTGATGCGAATGAGCTTGCCCAGGTCGACGCCGTCCACGAATTCCATGATGATATAAAATTGGCCGCCGTCACCGCGTTTGATATCATAAATGCGGACGATATTGCGATGGTTGAGGCGCGCAATCGCCAGCGACTCGGCTTGAAAGATGTCGATATATTTGGCCTCGCCGATCAAATTAGGCGAAATGGCCTTGATCGCCACGGGTTTGTCAAACAAGCGATCGCGACCGTAGTAGATCACGCCAAATCCGCCACGCTTGATCTCGTGAAACATCTCATATTTGTCGTCCAGAACTTTTGCGACTTCCATGGACTCACCTTTCTAAAGCTCGATTAGCATTACGCAGGCCACTCATGCAGATTGTAAGACAGAGGGATCATCGCCCACTCGAGGGAATGAAGTGGCTCTTCAGCCGAGGAGGAACAAGTAGTTTCATCCTGAATTCCCAACGTCGTTTTAGAATCCGGCATCGAGGTTGAGAAAATTCCGATTATCATCGTCAACTTTGGCTAAATCGGAGTGCGAGCGATTCGTCCTAAATCCGTCTTCCGAAATCTTTTGGAATGAAATGCAACGTTGCCGTAACCTCAATCAGATAGATAATCTATTCTATATGGAGAGGTTACTTCGTTAATCACGGCATGTCTATCTATACCATCACCTTTTGCGCTTTGCGAATTCTGCTGCCCCACTTTTAGGTAAAACCTCCGTGTGGCAAAAAATGGCAGAGAAAGAGCTTGATTTTAGGGCGAATATTGATTATAATTGCGCTGTTCAAAAAATATCGCGGGGTGGAGCAGTCTGGTAGCTCGTTGGGCTCATAACCCAAAGGTCGGAGGTTCAAATCCTCTCCCCGCAACCAATCTAAATTATTGATTTTGTGTAGCAAGGGAATCCAAAAGATTCCCTTTTTTGTTTTGTGGTAGGGACAAATTGGGACAGGAAGGGACAGGGTTTAGCGCTAAAATATCACCAAAACTAGTGGGGCGAAGGTCGCCCAAATACAGCCCCGATTTTGGGGGCGGTTCCGTGTATTCCCTCGGTTAACCCATCTTTCTTCTTTCGATTCGAGTTTTTAGGTTGTGTCGAATCGCAAGGGAGAACGGATGGCACAGCGACATCGCGATCAGACACATGCGTAAGGGATGTTTGAAAAAGTCGAACGATTCCTGATGAGCGGGCTTCCGCAACAGGGTGTATTATGATCCCGTCGCAAAGCTGGTGCTTTTCGATTATCGCCCGGGACGCAGTCGAGCCGGGCCCAATGAGATGCTCAAAAACTTTCAGGGCTATTTGCAATGCGATGGCTACACCGGCTATGATGATATCCTGGCACGGCCAGGTGTTCTTGCCGTGGGTTGCTATGCCCACGCGCGGCGTTATTTTGAACAAGCGCAAGATTCCGATCACGAGCGTGCCGAGTGGATGCTGGTGAAGCTGCAAGCGCTTTATGCACTTGAGCGGCAAGCGCGTGAAGCGCAGATGTCGTTCGACGAGAGATATGCGCTGCGCCAACAACACGCGTTGCCCATTTTGGCGGAGATTAAAACTTGGCTTGGGCAAAACGGCACGCAGGTGTTGCCCAAGAGCGCCATCGGCAAAGCCATTGGCTATATGCTCGGGCAGTGGCCGAAGCTG
>SZPB01000523.1 GCA_030263535.1 Cytophagia bacterium CHB2 | reverse complement strand
AGGCGTGAATCCCGGTTTTGAGGAGATGCGGCGCATGTATCCCGCGGCCGGCGGGCGTTTTCTCAATGAGGCTGATTTGTTGCATCAGCGCCGGGTGATGTTTCTCGGCAGCGAGATTGCGCGGGAGATATTCGGCGAAGAGGATCCCATCGGCAAAACCTTGATGGTTGACGGCATACCGTTCACACTCGTGGGCCTCATGCAAAAGAAAATTCAAACCAGCATGAACAATGGCCCGGACACGCGGCGCGCCGTCATGCCTTATACCACGTTTCGCACGCGCTACGGCTACAAATACGTCAACTCGATGGTGGTGCGTCCCAGCGATCCGACGAGACAGGAAGTCGTGAAAAGCGAGATTTATCGCGTGCTCGGCCGTAAATATGATTTCGATCCCACCGACGAACGCGCGCTCGGCATTTGGGATTTTATAGAAAATGAAAAAATGGGCGAGAAAATCTCAATCGGGATTGCAATCTTCCTGGGCTCGGTCGGATTTTTGACCTTGCTGATTGCGGGGGTGGGCGTCGCGAATATCATGTACATCGTGGTGAAAGAACGCACGCGTGAAATCGGCATCAAAATGGCGATGGGCGCGCGGCGGCGCTACATTCTGGCGCAATTCATTTTCGAAGCGCTGCTCATCGCCTTGATCGGCGGTGGACTGGGTATGCTTTTTTCAATGGGAGTGATTTCCGTCGTACAGCTTCTGCCGGCTGAAGACGGGCCGATGCAGTTCCTGGGCCGGCCGGTATTGTCGCACACCATTATGTTTCTCACCACCAGCATTCTCATGATCATTGGCTTGTTGGCCGGCTTTTTCCCGGCGCGCAAAGCAGCGGGCTTGGATCCGGTGGAATCTTTGCGCTATGAATAGACTTCGTCGTGCGTGAGTTGGGGGGATTTATTGCACGGGAACGTCATGATTCCGCTGGCATTGTTACTCGTGAGAAAATTAGGACAGCCGGCTTTACGAATGTAGATTCAACTTTTCCCGAGCAAACACGCGAAAAAAACGAAAAGTTTTTTGGTGTATTTCATCGACACGAGGTGAACTCTTTTTGAATCCGTGAAAATCCGTGTTTATCCGCGGCCCAAAAGATACCCGGTGGTGCAGATCACAGAAGCAAAGATTCTACGATCAGATTTCACATCCTCTCCAGTGCGGCGATCTTCTCGTCCTCGACAAACATAATCAGCGCGTCCCCTTCGCGAATTTTATGTTTGACGTCCGTCATAGCCCGCTTTGATATAAAAATTTTCATGGGGCAGTTCACGCAGATATCGATGGCTTCGTCAGGCGGCAAACTCTCCCGCAAAACCGCGACTTCGTTGCGGTGCATGATTTCATCTCGAAAGGCAAGTAAAGAGAATTTAAATTTTGTCCGGCATGATAAAGGGCTTGCCTTTCAATTTCCTTCAATGTATTATTTCGCCATTCTTGTGGCCGGTTTGTGGCTGTGTAAACTTTATCGCGCAGGTACCCGCATGAAAGGCGGATGGAATGTTGCACGATTGTGGCTGGCGCCCGTCAGAACTTGCCTTGACGCACAATTGCAATCTCGCCGGAGGCCGCGAGCCCAATCCCCACAGCGGCAAAACGGCTCCGGCTGTTTTCATAAACTCCCCTCATCCCTGCACGATTTGTGTCGTTATCACGTTCGCCTTGCCATGATTGCCACAAGCCTGGTCGCGCTTCCTGCCTGCCGGCCTTCGTCAGTTCACTTGAAATAAATTCCTTGAAACTCCTCGGCACTACTCCTCGGATCAAATGACGAACAGCAACAAAACTCTTTGTGATTGCCGCATGATTATCATACACACAAGTTTCATAGCTAATCGACCCGATTATAAAGGAGAATGACATGTCACGGCGCAACATCATCTTTCCTTCGTTCATAATTTTTTCCGTTCTCGCCATTTTTACTCTGGTCGCCCAGCCGCGCGAAGTGGGCAACCTTGTCATCGACGGCATCCCTGAAATTCCGGCGCGCATCAGCGAGCGCATGAATCAATATCAAAATGTGCGCTCCGCCTCATTCCTTGATTGGAATCCCCACGGCCCGGGCATGTTGATTTCAACGCGTTTCGGCGAGACCAATCAGATTCACTATGTGGGCCAAGCGGGCGGCAGCCGGCAGCAAATCACATTTTTCAAAGAGCCGGCGCGCGGCGGGAGTTATTATCCCGGCCCGGATCATCGCGGCTTCTTGTTCAGCATGGATACCGGCGGCGCAGAGTTCTTTCAACTTTATTATTTCGATCTCAAAACCGGGCAAACCGCGCTGCTGACCGACGGCAAGTCGCGCAATACCGGCGGCAGCTGGTCGCCGGACGGCAAATGGATCGTCTTCTCCAGCAATTTGCGCAACGGCAAAGACACGGATGTGCGCCTGATGAACTTTGATCAGCCCGGAGTTTCCGAAACTGCGACCGCAGCAGCCGGCGCCTGGGGCGCGGTCGACTGGGCGGCGGATAACAACAAACTGCTGATTCAAAACTATGTTTCAGCGAATGAATCCTATTTGTATTGGTATGATCTTTCCACAAAGAAACTCACCGCCATCAATCCTCAACCCAAGAAAAAAATTGCTTATGGCGCGGCGCGCTGGCGCAAAGACGGCAGCGGCGTTTACTACACCTCGGACGAAGCCGGCGAATTCCAACAACTTTATTTTTACGAACTGGCCACCGGCAAAAAGACGGTGATCACCGATAAAATTTCCTGGGATGTCGAGGAGGTGGAGCTTTCGCACGACGGCGCGAAACTCGCTTACACGGTCAACGCTGACGGCATCAGCCAACTGCGTGTTATCGATTTAAAAACCAATCAAGAATTAAAACTGCCGGAGTTGCCTCTCGGTTTGATTTTTGGATTGGAATTTTCCCCGGACGGCGGCACGCTTGGCATGACGCTCAACAATGCGCAGACGTCAGGCGATGCGTTTGCCCTCAACTTAAGTACGCAAGAATTGGTGCGCTGGACGTTCAGCGAAGTGGGCGGTTTGCAAACCGAGAATTTTGTCGCGCCCCAATTGATCCGCTATCCCACCTTTGACAAGGTGAATAACGCGCCGCGCATGATTCCTGCGTTTTATTACAAACCGAAAAACGCCGGCGGCAAGCTGCCGGTCATCATCAACATTCACGGCGGGCCGGAGGGCCAGGCTGTGCCGAGCTTCAGCTCGATCACCCAGTATTACGTAAATGAATTGGGCATTGCCGTGTTGGTGCCGAATGTGCGCGGCTCTTCCGGATATGGCAAATCCTATCTCGCCATGTATAATGTTTACAAACGCGAAGAATCGGTGAAAGATATCGGCGCATTGCTCGAC
>SZPB01000522.1 GCA_030263535.1 Cytophagia bacterium CHB2 | reverse complement strand
GTCATCTTTAACGTCGTAAACCAACCACGCCGCGCGCTTATAGTCGGAAAGATACAGCTTCTTCTCATCCGGTGAAAACGCAATGCCGTTCGGCGCGCCGAGTTCTTTGGTGAGTAGCGTGAGTTTGCCGTCCTTGCTCAACCGATACACGCCGCAGAAATCCAACTCGCGGCCGGGGTCGTCGAACGCCTTCGGCAACCCAAACGGCGGATCGGTGAAATACATGTCGCCGTTGGATTTGAAAACCACGTCATTCGGGCTGTTGAGGCGCTTGCCTTGATAACGGTCTACGAGTGTGGTTTTCGTGCCGTTCGTCTCGAGCCGCGAGATGCGCCGATCGCCGTGCTCGCAAAGCACCAGCCGGCCTTCGCGGTCGAACGTCAAGCCGTTGGAACCGGGTTCGACGCCGGCAAATGGTTCAGCGCCGGTGTAGCCGTTCGGTTTCAAAAACAAGCTCACGCCCTCTTGTACATCCCATTTCATCACGACATTGTTCGGGATGTCGGAAAAGAGCAGATACCCTTCGGCGCGATTCCACGCCGGGCCTTCAACCCATGAAAAGCCATCGACAATTTTTTCCAACACCGCGTCTTTCGGCACGAGGCGATCAAACGCGGGATCGAGACGGATGATCTTCGCGGGTTGCGTTTTGTAGTGCCCCGGCTGCGCTGCTAAATCGCGCACCGAGGAAGAGATGGCGATCATTGTCATCGCCATCCCAAGAATCGACAAAAGCTTTTTCATCTTCATTCTCCTTTTCATCGGCTCGACATCGAAGGCGTGATCGCCGGTGAGCCGGGAATATTCAGTCGCATCTTATACAACCCGCGGCGCGCGCAGAGATAGAGCGTTTGATTATCCTCCTCGCCCCACGCCATGTTGTGAATGTGCTGCGGCGCGTTGATCGTGCCGAGGTGCTTGCCCTCCGCGGAGATCACCCACAAACCGCCCGGGCCGGAAACATACAAGTTGTCGCGTTGATCCACTTTGATGCCGTCAATCGCATCTTCGCCTTTGGCGCCGGTCATGTCGAAAAAGACTTTGCCGTTCGACACCGTCGCGTCGGCATTCACTTCGAAGCGCATGACGACGATCTTTTTCTCATCGGCTTTGCCGTTGGTATAAAGACTCACGTCATACCAATTGCCCACGTACAAATATTTTTCATCCGGCGAAAGCGCGATGCCGTTAGGCCCGCTCATTTCGCTATTGAGCAATTGCAGTTTTCCTTTGTACAGCGAATACACGCCGCTGAACGGCAATTCCTTGCGCGGGTCTTTGTAGAACTTCGGAAAACCAAACGCCGGATCCGTAAAGAACAGCGCGCCATCCGAGCGATACACCAAATCGTTCGGGCTGTTGAGGTGCATGCCTTTGTAGCGATCCGCGAGCACCGTCAGTTTGCCGTCCTTCTCCAAACGCGAGACGCGATGATTGCCGTGCTCGTTGATCGTGAGGCGACCTTGCGCATCGAGGGCCAAACCGTTTGTGCCGGGCTGACCGTATTCGGCAATGTCCGCTCCGGCATAGCCACTCGGCGTGCGAAACACTTCGAGCTTGCCGGTGTTGTTACCGTCCGGCATGTATTTGTAAATGATATTGCTGTTCGGATCACTAAAGAGCAGGTATTTGCTCTCATGCAGCCAAACCGGGCCTTCGGTAAATTTGAAGCCTTCCGCCAATTTGAAAATTTTCGGATTCGGGCCGACAATCGCATCCAGCGCGGGATCGAGGCGCACGATGTCAACGTTCACTTCCGCGGGCGTAAGCGCGAGAGGAACCGCGGGCGCGTTTTTATAAAACTCCAACTTCGCATAGCGCACCCAAATAAAATTTGTCGGCGGATTCGAGAGCGGACCGTTCGCGCCAAACACCGCGAGCTGAATTTGCTGACCCGGTTGCACATTGCGCCCAACCACGAGTCGATTCGCCGCGTTCCAACCGTTGATCACAGAGCCGCCTTCCTGTCCGAGCGCGCGCGAAAGCTCGCCATTCACCCACACTTCGGCATAATCATCGAGCACGGTTTCAAACACGACGGTCGCACCGCTCGGATCAAAACTCTCGATGCGCTCAGGAATCGTGAGATTGATACGATACCAATTGAAGCACACGCGCCCGGTCGAGCGCCGCGCCGTGAGCATGGTGGGATCGAGCACTTGCCATTGCGCGTCATCGAACGCAACGCCGCCGGCATGCGGCACGATGTCGTAAGTCTTCACCGGGCCGCCCGTGGGTTGATTGTCCGGGCCCGGGCCTTTGAAATCAATCTCGATGATTTTGGTGTCGCTATAGCGCCATTCGCCTTTCACGAGTTGCGCGCCTTCTTTGCTCGCGAGATTGATCGTGGCCTCGGGCGGGCCTTTGGGCGTGTCCGCGCTCGTTTGCGCGAGAGCATCAGCTTTGATCAGGCTCAACAGCGCTAACGTAATGGCGCAAGAAAAAAAGATACGATAGCACATTATTCTCTCCATTTGCATAGTGGTTAGAGCAAACCGTTTTTTCTTTTGTCGCAGGAATCCAAGCCTGCTTACAGGCCCTCGCGTCGGTTGGGAAATAATTGTGGGAAGTCGGCTGTTGGTATCAATGCACCTCAAAATAATCCTTGGCCGTTTTTTTAAGAGGAGTCGTTGCCCTATGCCGGAACAGACCAAACTGTGGTACTTGAAGAACATCAACGTGCTCGAAGGCTTGCCGGAGCACAAGCTAAAGACGTTTGCGGCGCGCACCTCGATGAGCCACTTGCGCAAGAACGGCATCATCTATTTTCCCGAGACGCAGTCGAAGAACGTCTACTTTTTAAAATCGGGTCACGTGAAAATTGCGCGGCTCTCGCCGGAGGGGCGCGAAGCCATTCTCGATATCGTGGGGCCGGGAGAAAATTTCGGCCAGCTCGCGTTGGGCGAAGAAGAGGAAGAAGCCTATGTCGAGATCGCGGAGGCGCTGGACGACGTGCTGATCTGCGCCATGAGCAAAGAGGACTTCATGCAATTCCTCGAGAAAAATCCCGAGCTGAATCTGCGGATGCTCAAACTGATCGGATTGAAGCTGCGCAAAGTGGAGTCGCGGGTGGAAGACCTGATCTTCAAAAACGTGCGCGAGCGCATTCTCACTTTTCTGCTACGCTTTGCGGAAGCCTTTGGGAAGATCAAAGACCGGCAGATTTCCGTGCCCAAATTTCTTTCGCAGGATGAAATCGCCCACTTAACCGGCGCCAGCCGCCAAACCGTGGCGACGATTCTCAACGAGCTGCGCAAAGAAGGGTTGATCGACTTCACGACCAAATCGCTCACCATTCTCAAGCCGGAAAATTTTCGAACGGAGACCTGGTAGGTTTTGTTGAATAGGA
>SZPB01000521.1 GCA_030263535.1 Cytophagia bacterium CHB2 | reverse complement strand
AACCACTTCAGGGCGATCTACCAGCACTTCTTCTTTGGCAGGCTTATCATTGGCAATGGATTCAAGGCTGACGTGTGGCACAATGCCGCCGATTTCTTCGCCTTTGCGATTCTGCTTTTGTTTATAGACGAAACCTCCAATCGGCCCGCGCGTCTCATCTTGTAGTTCAAAATATGGGAAGATTGCCGTTAGTAGGCGTTGGCGTGCAAGAGCCAGCGGCACGCGGCTAGTATCTATAGTCACCCAGCGCCGACCCCACTGTTCCGAAACACAGGCGGTAGTACCGCTGCCGCAAGTTGGGTCGAGTACGAGGTCGCCTGGGTCGGTGGTCATGAGAAGGCAGCGTTCAATTACTTTGTTTTGGGTCTGTACTACATACCATCGTTCATTGGCTTTACCTGAGGTGTCAACCCAGACGTTGGTAAGCCTCTTAACTGGATAGTCGATATGATATTTTTTAAACCATGGTTTTCCACCTCGTGTTTCTATCCTGCCCTTCTTGGCCAAATTCTCCAGGCCTTCAACAGATGTTTTCCAATGATTTCCAGTGCCAGGATAATAGTCTGTACCTCTAAAACCGAATGGTTTCGTATCACGAGACTCTCCTGCTGAAGTTAGGCCTGATAGCTGATAAACTTTAGCATCATTCGGAAGAAGCGTAGTGTTGTTTTTCTCTTCAGGAGTCAGTGGCCGGTCGATGCCATTGATCGTGACCCCCCAGGACCCTCCTTCAGTTTCTCGTGCCCATTCGGCACATGGTTTATCAACAAATAATTGCCTATATTTCAACAACTCTTTTTCCTTTGCATACCAAACGATATAGAATAAATTATTGTCGATCAGGCTTCTTGGAGTCGTGGTCTTGAAAACTGATAATAATGATACAAAATTCGCAACACCAAATATCTCGTCCAACATTGTTCTGACCAGATGGACATTCTCTTCACCTATTTGCACAAACACACTACCACTCTCAGTGAGCAGCTTACGGGAAAGGAGCAGACGGTCGCGCAGATAGGTCAGGTAAGAGTGGACACCCTGTTCCCAGGTATCACGATACGCTTTTACCATTTCTGGTTCTCGCGTCATGTCCTCATCATTGTTGTGTCTTATTTCTCGCTTGGGACGTATGAACGGCTGAAAATTGCTTCCGAACTTCACACCATATGGCGGGTCAAGATAAATCATCTGCACTTGTCCAGCCATACCTTCATATTGCAGCAGCGAATTCATAACACTCAACGAATCGCCCAGAATCATACGGTTGGCCCAGCCGTTCGGATGCTCATAGGCGCGTAGCAACATATCATTGGGCGAGTGCTCGCGATCTCCAAAAAGATCGTAAAGTGAAAGCTGTTTGTCGCGCTCGTGCCCTTTAATCGTTTCCAAAATGGCCTGCGTCGAAAGCCGCTCGTGAATGAAAAGCGGAAGCGTCGGCGCTTCAAATGAAAGCCGCTCCGCCTTTCCGGCCCAATTGAGAAAGGGCTTGGAAATGCGTTTCAGTTGATCAATCGCGTCTTGCAGCCCACGCACAGATGCAATCGTGCGTCCACTTGGGTCTTTGAATTGTTGGACTTCTGCGAACCGGTGGGGAGGGTCTAAGCGGGAGGCTTGCTCGATGCACGCGATCAGCCATTCTCCATGTTCACGCGCCGAGTTGCTGCCGTCCCAATCGAGCGCCGGCGAGAGCGAAGAGTCATAGCGGTAACGCTGGGGCGGTTTCCTTTTGTTAAAAAGCGGCTGAACGCCAACGTCCGGCCTGATAACGCTGCTTGCTGAATTGTGGCGGTAGTTCCCTACTTTGGCCACAGATGCGCTTTTTCGTGTGCGGGTGCCCCGTTTTTTCATGGTGATGTTCCATTCATCCTGAATGTGAGTCAAAATCTGTAAAGGCTTGGAAAGCCCCATCCTCAGCCAAAGGAATGCTCCTGAATTTATCCGCACTTGGCTGCGATTGCGGAAAATGTCATGCGGTGCTGACAATAAATTGGCGAGAAAACAACGGGGAAAAGATGATTTACCCTATTGCATTTTTCGCTTGCCCTGGTATCTTACGGCCAGCGCTCCTGGAGTGGGAACCTTTCCGTTCCCCCCCAAACGGTCAAGGTTCAATCCGGTCGCTTCAGGAGCTTTTTCATTTTGCACGAATCTCCGTTCAGGAACCTTTCTACAGCAGCCGCACGAACGTCACATTCAGCGAAATCGCCCCGCGATCATTCTGCGCCCAGCCGCGCAACAGAAAAGGCCGGTGGTTTTGCGCCATCAGATGGCAAAATTGACGATACACCTTTGGAAAAAACACGGTTTCGAAAATTGCGGTTTCGTCTTCAAATGAGTAAAACTCCATCGCTTCATCATTCGCCGTGCGCACCAGCTTGCTTGTCACCAGCCATCCCACCAGTTGCACGTGCTTGCCGGCACAGCGCGGCAGGTCTTGCGCAAAAATCCTTTTAATGGGCGCGATTTTCGCCTTGAACAACGCCAGCATGTTGCCGCTGTACAAAACGCCCAGCGCATTGAACTCGTGCTGCTGCTTTAGGCCAGGGCTGTAGTCCCTGAGCTTTTGGGCTTGAGGCAGTTGCGTCTCATACCAGCTTGCGTCATCCTCTACCAGGCTGCCGGCGTTCGTGGTATAGCGCAAAAGCCAGATCAAAGCTGGCCGCGACAACTCCGGCTCTACACTATCGAATAAACCCGCCTTGATCATCACGCGCATATCTGAGGGCGCCATGACCACACGCCGCCGAAAATCCCAGAAGCTCTTGAACGGGCCATGACACTGGCGCTCATCGAGCAGCCTTTGCACCGCAGCGGCTTCGACGCCTTTGAGCTGCATCAACCCCACACGCACAGTCTTGCCTTCACCCTTGTACTTCCACTCGCTATGGTTAATATCCGGCGGGAGAATCTCCAAGCCCAAACGCCGGCACTCGCTCAAATAGGCCTGGGTGGAATAATAGCCGCCCTGGTTGGAAATCACCGCAGCCATGAAAATGGCAGGATGATGGACTTTGAGCCAAGCACATTTGAAGCTGAGCATGGCATAGGAGGCGCTATGCGGCTTGCAAAAGGAGTAACCGGAAAAGCTCAAAATCATGTCCCAAATCTCGCGGATTTTGGACATGGCCAGGCCGCGCCGGCGGCAACCTTTAAAGAATTTGTCGCAGAAATCCGCCAGCCTTTTCTCGGCATGCTTCTTGGTCAACACCTTGCGCAATTGCTCGCCTTCATCGGCGCTAAAATCCGCCAGGGCAATCGCGGTTTTGCTCACGTCCTCTTGATAGACCATCACGCCAAACGTTTCTTTGAGCACTTCGGCGAGCAAGGGATGCAGCGGCTCATACGGCTGGCCGTGCAAGCGATCCA
>SZPB01000520.1 GCA_030263535.1 Cytophagia bacterium CHB2 | reverse complement strand
AAAGAACCATATTCAAATTGTGCAAGCAGCAGCGGCGCACAAGGCGCCGGGACTACAGGGCGAATGCAACGAGCATGATGTTCGTTACGGCCGAATTCAAATCGTGCATGCGACATCGCACCACGAGGGGGCGGGGCTACGATTCCTGCACGCCAATTTCAAAAACGCTAGAAAGCACTCGCTAAAACGCCACCCCCACATCCACGAACCCTTCCAGCTTGCCGTCTTCGTTGAAAGCGCCTTCGAGACGTAACACGTTGAGATACGGCATGTGAATATGCAAGCCCGCGCCCAAACCGCTGCGTCCGTTTTCGGGATGAAAACCCTCGCCATGATTCCAAATTACGCCGTAATCCGCGAAGAGGCCCGCGCTCACGCCAAACTTGACCGTCTTGAAATAGCGCCCGAACATGGTATCTTGCAACAAAGGGTTTTGGTCGATGCGATGATAGCGCAAGGGAATGATGGGCACGCGCAACTCCAGGCCGGCTTGCGCGAGATTATCGCCGTGCAAGCGGCGGTAAAAATGGCCGCGAACGCGATTGCGATAGCCGAAGTTGACCAAATCATCCAGCGGCACGTCGCTGGGCGACAAATCTGCCATGCCGCGGCCGCCCAAGGCCAGGCCTTTGTAGATTTTTTGATAGCGCCGCACATCAAAGCCATAACGCCAATAAGGCGTGTAATTGGTGGTGAGGCCCACGCGTTTGCCCCAAAGCGAGAGGTATGTTCCGGCACGGGGATACTCATAAAAATCGCGCGCGTCATACAAGAACGATGCAACCAAGCTTCCGCGCTCGTCGCGGCCCGACAAATCGATGATTTGATTATCAGCCGGGTCACGCACGCTCTCCGGCGTAAAGCGCAGGCTCGAGTAACCGGCGGTTATGCTAAAAAACGTGAACAGACCAAAGCGTTTCCCGACGGTAAAATTTCCTCCCCAGCGTTTTTCGTTGACGTCCTGAAAGCTATTGCTCAAGAAGCGATTGCGCACGGTTTGTGTGTAAAAACGCCAGCGTCCGAAAATATTCGCATTGCCGAACATCCAGGGATTGCCGTAATCGAGCTGCAGCGAGGGATTGTAGCCCGCCCAGCCCGAGAGCGCCAATGTTTCGCGGCGGCCGCGGAAATTGTAGTGCAGCAAACCGGCGCCGTAGGAAAGTTTGTCCCAATCGCGATCATTCATGAAAAAAATCGGATAGGGATAAATGTACCACGACTCATAAACTGTGATGATGAGCTGAACACCGTCCTCGACGGGAATCGCGTCGATCTCGACATGGCTGAACAAGCGCAAATTCAGCAGGCGTTTGCGATCGGCCTCCAGCACTTCGGGATCGAGCGCGTCGCCGACTTTGACTTGAATTTCACGGAGAATGATATGATGCTTGGTGTGACGGTTGCCGGTGATGACAAGCGAGGTGATAATGGGCGGATTGCTGAATGGCTGCGTTTGCAGAGATTCCGCCTCAGCCTCCTGCGTTTGCGCGGCCACAGGTGAGCCGGTCACAAAATTTCCGGCACAGGCGAGAATGAAAACGACGGCAATGTTGAGGTAGAGATCCTTCACGGGGAATGTTCACTGAACTTGATAAACACGGGATTACTGCAACGTCAGGCTTTCGTGCGATGAAAATCGCAGGCGGGTATCAGAGCATAACGCAGCAACTTTTATAACGCCAATGAAACATCAAAATCCGAATTCGGCATCATCTTAAAATTTATCCAGAATGCGGAACAACACGCGCCAATCGTCGTGGCCGCGATCGAGGCGCTTGGCAATATCGACGCGCAAAATATTTTCTGCGACAAAAATCGAAAAGCCCACATCGCTTTGAAAATCTTTGGGCTTGATCACGCCGAAATCAAACAGCCCGGCTTCGGGGTTATTCGGGTCGGCGAACCACGCCAGGCCGGTTTCAGCAAACACGCCCATCGACACGCCTTCCCAAATCGGGATGAATTGCAGCGGCACATGATGCAGCCAATTTTGGCCGATGATATAGTTGGCGGTGAGAAAAACCGCGCGATCGCCCAGAAATTCTTTCTCGCGATAGCCGCGCAAATTTCCCAACCCGCCCAACGGCAGCAGATGTTGAAACGCGTGACTGCCGGTGCGCGTGCCGGCCAGCAGCTTGATCTGAAATTTCTGATCGCTAAATGTTGGTTGATAACGCTTGAGCGTCACAAACAAGCCCGTGGTTTCAAAATCGCCAAAGGTTTTCTCGAGCTGAACATCGGCATACCAGCCGACGATGGGAAAAATGGGATTATCGCGCCAATCAAACGCGGAGATCAAGAGCAACGATTGCTCATTGCCCGGGATAACCGGATAAGCAGCGCGGGTGTTGAGCGCATAGGATTTGTCGCCGCCGAACAGGCTCCAATTCGTATTACGCTGCATGCGATCATATTTATATCCGGAAACTTCCACGCGCAAGGTATGCGCTTGCAAAAGCCGGTAATCGACAAAGCCGCGCGCGCCTTTCTTGCCGAAATAATCCATGAAATCTTCGTGAAAGAAAATGCCGGCCAGCGAGTTTTCCCATTCGCCAACGAGCCAATCGTCGTTCGAGTCGATGCGATTGAAATAATCCGCGCCGACGGTGAGCTGATTGGCGCTGAGAAATTTTTGGGTAAAGCCGGCATTGCCGCGCCAGCGTTTGCCCTTTTCATTTTTGAAGCCGTAGCCAACATCGCCGAACAGCGTCAATCCCGTGATGGGGCGGGGATGATATTTTGCGCCGAAATTGAGATACAAACCTTCGACGCGGTTGAAATGGGAATTGGTATAAAACGTGACTTGCCGCGCTTGCTGGCCGAGAAAAAAATCTTCCCGCGCGCGCTCGATCTTAAACTGCGCGAACGCCGGAACCTGAATCAGACAGCACAGCAAGATAAAAAGCCCGAGCGACTTCCTTGGCATCAAAAATCGTCTCCTACACAAGTGAGGTTCATGAGCTACAAAGGCACGAAGACACAAAATCGCTACTGTCTCTTGCTTCGTGCCTTGGTGCCTTCGAGTTAAACTAGCCATTCGTATCCAACAAAAGTGTGGCAAAAGTAGCAAATGGGGCGGGAAGATGCAAGATTTCTTTTGAGGGCAGGCAGGCAAGATAAACGTTGCCGCAAGCAAAATGCTGGTAAACCGATATAACTGAAACGTGAACTCAATCATGCCACGGATGTTCGCCTCCAGCAGCTCTGCAACACGAACATTGGCAACGCAATGCTTCCACGTTTTAGTCGCGGCGGCATTGCGCTGTCATTCGTTTCCGGTTCAGACTTCGCTCGCCACCAGAGGCGACTCCGCAGCAACCACAAACGCCGGCTTGGCTTCGCCGTTCCGGCTGGCAGCTTCGCGTTTCATGCCCGGCTGCTGGCGCATGATGGTCGGCGGC
>SZPB01000519.1 GCA_030263535.1 Cytophagia bacterium CHB2 | reverse complement strand
ATGTATAAAATTTTGCAGGCGCGCAGTTTGGCGCCGGGTGTCAAACGTTTTGAAGTGGCGGCGCCGGAAATCGCGCGGCATCGCCGCGCCGGGCAGTTTGTGATTTTGCGCGCGCATGAAGAGGGCGAGCGCATTCCCATCACCATCGCGGACGCTGATCCGGAACGCGGTACGATCACGCTGATCGTGCAGGAGGTGGGCTGGACCACGCGCTTGTTGGGCCAAAAACAAGCCGGAGAATTCATACCGGATGTCTGCGGCCCGCTCGGCGAACCGACGCATATCGAAAATTTTGGCCATTGTGTTTGCCTCGCCGGCGGTGTGGGCGTCGCGGAAATTTATCCGGTCGTTGCGGCCTTGCGCGCAGCGGGAAATCAAGTGACGGCCATCATTGGCGCACGCTCGCACGAGTTGCTGATTTTGGAGCAGGAGATGCGACGGCAAGCGCACCATCTCCTGGTCACCACGGACGATGGCAGTTATGGCATCCACGGCCTGGTGACCCAGCCACTCGCTAAAATGATCAAACGCGGCGAACTTCTCGACCGCGTTTTTTGTATCGGCCCGGCGCCTATGATGCGCGCCGTGACCGAGTTGACCCGGCCGTATGGCATTCCCACGATCGTGAGCTTGAATCCCATCATGGTCGACGGCACCGGCATGTGCGGCGGCTGCCGCGTCACCGTCGGCGGTCAAGTCAAATTCGCCTGCGTCGACGGCCCGGACTTCGACGCGCATCAAGTCGACTTCGATGAGTTGGTGCGCCGGCAGCAGATGTATCGTGACGAAGAGCGCGAAGCAGTGGGACGATGTCTGAATGAGGAGGAGGTTTACCGAAGTGTTGGAATGATGGAGTAATGTTGCTGCCGCACTCCACTACTCCAACACGCTGGTAATCCAATTCGAATGAAAAACTATGGCTAAAAAAGTCATCCCCGAAAAAACACCAATGCCCGAGCAGGCGCCGCTGCGGCGCATTACCAATTTCGATGAAGTTGCATTGGGCTATGACGATGATCAGGCCGTGCTCGAAGCCAGTCGCTGTTTGCAATGCAAAAAGCCGGTCTGCATTGCGGGCTGTCCGGTGGGCATCGACATTCCTGCGTTTGTTGACCGGGTGGCGCAAGGCGACTTCATTCGCGCGGCAGAGATCATTCGAACAAAAAATGCTTTGCCGGCGGTCTGCGGTCGCGTCTGCCCGCAAGAGAGCCAATGCGAATTGGTTTGTGTCATGGGTAAAAAATATCAACCCATCGCCATTGGCCGTCTCGAACGCTTTGTGGCAGACTATGTTCGTGAGCAAAGCAATGGCAAGCTCTCGATCAATATTTTAGACAAACAGAACAAGTCCGTTGCTGTGGTGGGCGGCGGCCCGGCCGGCCTCACCGTGGCCGGAGAGTTGATTCAACTCGGTTATCGCGTCACCGTATTCGAGGCCCTGCACAAACTCGGCGGTGTGCTGGTTTATGGCATTCCGGAATTTCGTTTGCCGAAAGCAATCTTGCAGGCGGAGGTCGATCAACTTGCCGAAATGGGTGTGGAGTTTCGTACCAATCATGTCGTCGGCCGCACGGAACTGGTGGATGAGTTGCTCGGGCGTTATGATGCCGTGTTCATCGGCACCGGCGCCGGCTTGCCTTATTTCATGAACGTGCCCGGTGAGAACTTAAACGGCGTTTATTCGGCGAATGAATTTCTTACACGCCTCAATCTCATGCGCGCCTATCGCTTCCCGGAATGGGACACGCCCATCAAAGTCGGCAAACGCGTGGCCGTGATTGGCGGCGGCAACACAGCCATGGATGCGGTGCGCACTGCCAAGCGCATGGGCGCAGAACATGCGTATCTAGTTTATCGCCGTTCGCGCACCGAGTTGCCGGCGCGCGCGGAGGAAGTGCATCACGCCGAAGCAGAGGGTATCGAGTTTCGCTTTCTCGAAGCGCCGGTGGCCGTGAAGGGCAATACCAAGGGTTGGGTGACTGGAATAGAGATCATTAAAATGCAGCTTGGCGAACCGGACGACTCGGGACGCCGCCGGCCGGCGCCGATCGAGAATTCCAATTATACTCTCGAAGTCGATACGGTAGTAGTCGCCATCGGCCAGGGACCGAACCCGCTCATTCCGCGCACAACGCCGGGATTGAAAACCGGCAGGCACGGCATCATCACCATTGACCCGGAAACCGGCGCGACCAGCAAGCCGGGCGTGTTTGCCGGCGGCGATGTTGCCACCGGCGGCGCAACCGTGATTTTAGCAATGGGCGCCGGTAAAAAAGCAGCGCAAGCAATTCATGAATTTTTGCGCTGAGCAGCCGGTGTTGTGAGAGTTCAAATTGTCGAGTAAGTGTAAGCAGGCATGAGGCCGTTAAGAAAATTGCATTGAAGAGGTTATCATGAGTTACTATTTTGCCAAACAAATCCATTCCGGTTTTGACGAAGCGATCGCGCGCGTGACCGAGGAACTCAAGAAAGAAGGCTTCGGTATTCTCACGGAAATCGATGTGGCGGCGACGCTGAAGCAAAAGCTCAACGTTGATTTCCGGCGTTATAAAATTTTGGGCGCATGCAATCCGCCCTTTGCCCACCAGGCTTTGCAGGCGGAAGAATACATCGGCACGATGCTGCCGTGCAATGTCATCGTGCAGGAAAAAGCCGGCGGCGTCGAAGTTGCGGCCGTTGATCCGATTGCCTCGATGGCGGGCGTGAACAACGCCAAGCTTGCTGGAATTGCGCAGGAAGTGCGTGCACGCCTGGCGCGCGCCATTCAGAATCTCTAACGTTGGCAAATCATGAGGAACATTATGGATTCCATTACAGCGTTGCTTATCATTGCGGTTTACTTTATATTGCAATTGGTGATTTTGCCCAAGCTGGGCATTCACACGTGACTATCGCGTTCCTGCAACGTTCCGGGTGAACGAAAGAATCAAAAGACTGAACACGACGTTCAACTCGATGCCACACAAAAATCACAGCATGAACAGAAGTAAAATCACATTCATGCAGGCAGGGTTGAGCAAAACGGCAAAAACGATAAAGAAAGGGAATAATGATGAACAAACAAGCTTTGATCGACCGTTTGAATGAAGATCTCGCCGGCGAGCTCGGCGCAATCATTCAGTATCTCACGTATGCGGCCAAGACCAGCGGGCCGTTTCGGCCGCAGCTTTCACAATTCTTTCTCACCGAAGTGGCGGACGAACAATTGCACGCGCAATTTCTCGCGAACAAAATTGTCGCCCTCGGCGGTGAGCCGACTACGAAACCGCGCGCCGTGCCGGCTGCGCGCACCAACCGCGAAATGTTGGAAGCCGTGCTCGCGGCCGAACGCCAAGCGACGAAGGATTATACCCAGCGCGCGAAAGAGGCGGAAGAAATCGGCGACAAGGGCCTGATGGTACAACT
>SZPB01000518.1 GCA_030263535.1 Cytophagia bacterium CHB2 | reverse complement strand
CCAACGATGGGAAAATTGCGCTCGGCAGCGAGTTTTTCCATTTCCAGCAATTTGACATGGCGCTCGGGCAGCAGCGCATCGAGGTACTGGTTGATGTCGGGGTGGATAAGGTCCATCATGCGCGTACTCAGAATGGCGTTGTTCGTTCTCGGGATTTTTTTGAAGACCCACTTCTCACTGTCTGGGGAACGGCGCAGAATATAGCAGCTTTTGAGCAAATGTCAAGCAACCCTCAAACGCAAAGCGAGGCGTTGTGAACTTATTTTTGGAATACAACGTGTTTCAAAACAAGCGGGGCGCAATACATTCATCAAATGATGACTGCTAAAGGAACTGCGCGGAGCTCCCCAACATGAAACAATTGCTTTGTCACGGGCGGGCAACAGCATGTTACAATAAATGGGGGGAAGTTCAAGCGGGGTTGGCGTTCAGGATTTCATCAATTCCACAACTTTTAAGCGATTGGCGGCGCGCGCCAATGCAGCTTCGGCACGCTCAAGATCCCACTGTTTGCGGCCTTCTTTGAGACGGCGATCGGCGCGTTCTTTGGCCTGTTTAGCGCGTTCGACGTCGATAGTCGAGGCTTCTTCGGCAGTCTCGGCCAAAATTTTTACCCCGGAGGCCATAACTTCCGCCAGGCCGCGGGCAATGGCGAAGTACACCGTTTTCTCCGCCGTTTCCACTTTCAAATGCCCGGTCTTCAGCGTGGCCAGCATGTTGGTATGATGCGGCAACACGCCGAAGTAGCCTGCTTCGCCGGGCGCAATGATGGCCTTGACCTGGGCGGAAAAGACTTTGCTCGCCGGCGTGACGATTTCGAGAAGAAAGCTTTTTTGTGAGGCCATGTTGGTCGTTGGTCGCTGGTCGTTGGTTGCTGCCTGAGCTTGTCGCCGCTGCCTGAGCTTGTCGCCGCTGCCTGAGCTTGTCGCCGCTGCCTGAGCTTGTCGCCGCTGCCTGAGCTTGTCGAAGGCAGCCGTTAGCAACCAGCAACAAGACTCATCCTTTCATCTTCTTGGCATTTTCAACGGCATCTTCGATGGTGCCGACCATGTAGAACGCTTGTTCGGGGAGATCGTCATAATCGCCCTCGACGATGCCCTTGAATCCGCGAATGGTATCTTCGCGGCGGACGTATTTGCCCGGGGTACCGGTGAATTCCTGCGCCACGAAAAACGGCTGGCTGAGAAATTTTTCGATGCGGCGCGCGCGATTCACGGCGATCTTGTCGTCGTCGGACAATTCTTCCATGCCGAGAATGGCGATAATATCTTGCAGCTCTTTGTATTTTTGCAAAATCTGCTGCACCTGGCGCGCGACGCGATAATGTTCTTCGCCCACCACCAGCGGCGAGAGAATGCGTGAGGTCGAGTCCAGCGGATCGACCGCCGGATAAATTCCCAGCTCGACGATGCGGCGCGACAACACTGTGGTGGCGTCGAGATGCGCGAAAGTTGTCGCGGGCGCGGGATCGGTCAAGTCATCCGCCGGCACATAAATCGCCTGCACGGAGGTGACGGAACCTTTTTTCGTGGAAGTGATGCGTTCTTGCAGCGCGCCCATTTCCGTGGCCAGCGTCGGCTGGTAACCGACGGCGGAAGGCATGCGGCCGAGCAAGGCCGACACTTCCGAGCCGGCTTGCGTGAAGCGGAAGATGTTGTCGATGAAGAGCAACACATCCTTGCCTTCGGCATCACGGAAATGCTCGGCAATGGTCAGCGCGGAAAGCCCGACGCGCGCGCGCGCGCCCGGCGGCTCATTCATCTGGCCGAAAACCATGCTGGTTTTGCTGATGACGCCCGAGTGCGTCATTTCCAGCAGCAAGTCGTTGCCCTCGCGTGTGCGCTCGCCCACGCCGCCGAACACGGAATAGCCGCCGTGTTCCGTGGCGATGTTGCGGATCAATTCTTGAATGAGAACGGTTTTGCCGACGCCGGCCCCGCCGAACAGGCCGGTTTTTCCGCCCTTCAAATAAGGTTCGAGCAGATCGATAACTTTGATGCCGGTTTCCAGCATTTCCGATTTCGTTTCCAAACTCTCCAGCGGCGGCGCCGGGCGGTGAATCGGTTGATACACCTCCGTCTGCACCGGGCCTTTTTCATCGATCGCCTCGCCGATCACATTGAGCACGCGGCCCAGCGTGCCGGCGCCGACCGGCATCAAGATGGGCTGCCCGGTGTTCTTCACTTTCGTGCCGCGCACCAGGCCGTCGGTGGAATCCATGGCGATGCAACGCGCGGTATTCTCGCCGAGATGCTGCTGCACTTCCAAAACCAGGCGCTCGCTTTTGCCGCCGCCGACTGCGCGATTCAATTCGAGCGCGGTGAGAATGGCTGGCATTTCCGCGCCTTCAAACGAAACATCGACTACCGCGCCGATAACTTGAACGACTCTGCCTTCTTGCATGTGAGAATGGCCTTAAGATTGAGATTGATTACCAGGCACTTTTTCTTTAGCCACAGATCAACACGGATTTTCACTGATGCCTTTATATTTTTATAAATCTCTGAAATCCGTGTAGATCCGTGTAAATCCGTGGCTAAAAGCTTGCTTTTTGAAAAACGTACGGCTGCAAATAAATAAGATCGATCGATGCGGTTCTACAAACCGTTTTTATTGAGCATACATGAGATGGCGCTTAGGCCGAGGAATTGGGCGACCCGACTCTTTCGCAGTTTCAAACTATTCTTGAATGATGATTTCGGCATTTGCCAACGCTTGTTTATGGGTTTTTCCATCCGCCGCACAGCCGAAAAGTTCAGGAACTTCCGCGATAAACGCCTGATCTTCCTCACTCCAATAGATAATGATTTCGTATCTACTCATCTTCAGCCGCCTACTTCTTCAACGCCTCAGCCCCGCCGACGATTTCCAAAAGCTCTTTGGTGATCGCCGCCTGCCGCGCTTTGTTGTAATGCAGCGTCAACTGCATAATGATTTCCTTGGCATTCTCCGTTGCCGCGTCCATCGCCGCCATGCGCGCGCCCAACTCTGCGGCGTAGGATTCCAGCAACGCCTGCCACAGCTCGATGTTGATGTATTTGGGGCAAAGCGTGTCCAAAATTTTTAGCGGCGAGGGTTCGAAAATAAAATCCGTGGGATACCGTTCATCCTGCGGCGGGCGCGGCACGATCGGCAACAGTTGCTGCACCGTGAGATTCTGCTGGATCACCGATTTGAACTCGTTATACACGAGAAAAATGCGGTCGAGTTTTTCACCGGTGTATTGCTGTTGAATCAACTCGCCGATGTCCTGCGCGTGCGTAAAATCGAGGTAATTGAAAAAGCCGGTGTACTTCGCCAGGATGGGATAATTGCGCCGCTGGAAATGTTCATACCCTTTTTTGCCCACGCAAATCAGCGAGGTTTGCAGGCCCGGGCGCTGCGCGTTTTGAAATTCATTCGTGG
>SZPB01000517.1 GCA_030263535.1 Cytophagia bacterium CHB2 | reverse complement strand
AGGCACAGTGAACAAATGATAAGGCATCGAATTCATAAATGCAAGCGGACAAAGCAGTGTTGGTAATGGCTAAAGGGGGTGGAATAAATCACCTTTACAAATTGCCCCGATTGGGCGGGCAAATCAAACGACCCAATGAATTTAATGGATGACTCATTCTATTCCACCCCCTAAATGTAAGTTCGCAAGCGCATAGTTGCGGACAAAACTTTTATTCACACTGGCCGCCGGTAAGCAAAAATCTCTGCACCTCCGTGTTCATCGGTGACCAATCTAAAAAGTATAGAGCAACGAGGACACCGCAGGCGTTGGCCTATTTTCATCTGGTATCAACTAACTTGCCACCTGTGTTGGTTGCCTGCAATAGCGAATAAAATTCTACAGAATTTCTACAACAAGTTTAATTTTTGAATATGCAAGCTCAAAAATTGTTGATTGGAATTTTTAAGTTTACAATTCTTGCGCTTATCGTTCATCACTTGGCATCATCGTTGCAAAAAGGGAAAAACGCAGGGCGAGCAAAGTCAAGCATTGTGCAAAGCACACACTCAAACAGGAGATTTGAAAATGAAGTCGTTCAAAATCATGCTGGCCTGTGCGGCTTTTGCAAGCGGGATGTTGTGGTTGCCTGAAACGAGTGTTGCACAGATTCGTGTTCATGTGCGTGTCGGGCCGCCGCCTCCGCCGCGCGTCGTGGTGGTCAAACAACGATCGCATCGCAAAGGCAAAGTCTGGGTTTCCGGCCATTGGAGATGGAATGGCCGCAGGCATGTTTGGCATGACGGGCGTTATGTCGCGCACAGACGCGGTTTCATATGGGTTGATGGCTATTGGGCGCGCGATCGTCGCGGCTGGTATTGGGTTGAGGGTTATTGGCGGCGCTGCTGATTTTGCTCCCCTTCCTTAACTGCTCCTTTCACATACATCACGGAAAAGCCTCTGCAGGTTGCGGGGGCTTTTCTATTTTGGCAGCCGGCATCTGCTGAGCGCATGGAATATTGAGACAATGCTTGTGCAACAGCCTGGGCCGTGCATGAAATTTATAAATTTTCACAATCCCAATTCTCAGCCAAGCCGGCATTAAAGTGTTTTTATGCGGAATGAAAATATTTAAATCAAAGACGTCCTTGCTTCTTGCCGCCAATTTTCCTATCATCGCACGTTTTTTGGCAGTCAGGCCCGCCTTCAGTTCGGCAGATTTACAACAAACAACACGCACGGCATCGCGGCGGGCCACCATCCAGCAAAGCGAGGACATCATGTTGTTCGAAAACATTCTGCAAGTGATCGGCAAAACGCCGATGGTAAAGCTGCATCGCGTCGGTTCGCAATTGGCCTGCAATCTCTACGCGAAATGTGAATTCATAAACCCCGGCGGTTCGCTCAAGGATCGTATCGGCAAGTCGATGGTGGAAGCCGCGGAGCGCGAAGGCCGGATCAAACCCGGTGATACCTTGATTGAACCTACCAGCGGCAACACCGGGATCGGCATTGCGCTCGCGGGCGCGGTGCGCGGCTATCGCGTGATCATTACCCTGCCCGAAAAAATGAGCCGCGAGAAGCAGGTTGTGCTCGAGGCGCTGGGCGCGGAAATCATTCGCACGCCCACCGAAGCCGCCTTCGATTCGCCGGAGAGTCACATCAGCGTTGCGCGCCGCTTGCAATCCGAGTTGCCCAATGCGCATATTCTTGATCAATACTCCAATCCCAACAATCCCCGCGTGCACTACGAAGAAACCGCGCAGGAAATTTTGAATGATCTCGACGGCCAGATTGACATGGTGGTGATGGGCGCGGGCACCGGCGGTTCGATCACAGGCGTTGCCAAGCGCATTAAAGAGATTCGCCCGAATTGCATGATCGTGGGCGCGGATCCGGTCGGCTCAATTCTCGCCGGCGGCACGGAAGTGGGCACCTATAAAGTTGAAGGCATCGGATATGACTTTATCCCGGAAGTATTGGATCGCGAGGTGGTCGATGAGTGGGTAAAGACAACGGATCAACATTCGTTTCTGCTGGCGCGAAGACTGATTCGTGAAGAAGGTTTGCTGGTTGGCGGCTCGAGCGGATCCGTGTTATTTGCCGCTTTGCAAAAAGCGCCCAGGCTCAAAGCCGGGCAGAATTGTGTCGTGGTATTGCCGGACGGCGTGCGCAATTACATGACGAAATTCGTCGACAACAAATGGATGCGCGACAACGGCTTTTTCGAGTCAAAAATGGCGGCCGGGCAAGTCGGTGATATTTTAGAGAAAGAATCAAACCGTCCGGAGCTGGTATGCGCCGAAGATGTGCAAACCATCCGGGATGTCGTGGCCATCATGCGTCAGAAGGGGATTTCGCAATTGCCCGTGACTTCCGGCGGCGTGCTTGTGGGTATCATTTCCGAGAGAGATTTGATGGAATTCATTGCCGCGGGCGCGGGCGACACTAATGCGCTCGTCTCGAAGTGCATGAATCGCCAGGTGGCAGTGGTGGGTTTGCATACGCCGATTTCGACGCTGCAAGAATCATTGCGGCAAAGCAATGCCGTTGTCGTCGTCGATACCGCGCGCAAACCCGTGACGATCTTGACCCGTATCGATTTGCTCGACTATCTGGCCAATAGCGCGCAGGAATAAATGCTTGCAATAAGGCTGAAACTAAATTATGATGGCTCTTCGGCCACGGAAATGAAATCCCACAAGAGAAGCGCCATTCAATCTAACAGTCCCTTTCATCAAACCGCTGATCAACGCGAATGAACGCTAATCTTTTTCAATTCGTGTGTAGAAGTGGAAAACTTCAGTTTAGAAGCCCTTTTTTGCAATGCTGTGAGATTTCTATTTTTTGAGGACAAAGGTTTTTAACGTTGACCGATACTGGAAGATTGATTGAGATTATTTTGGGAAAAACGCATGTCTTTGATGCAGCAAATAGTCAATGAAGTCCGCTTCCCTATATTTATCATCTTTGTAATCTGTTTTGCTTTACTCTCCTGCAGCGGCCAGCCCACCGAACCGGCGTTTGAAGAGAAGTTGGTGGTGAATGGGTTTCTCAAAGCCGGCAGCGGCGTGGATAGCATTGTGGTCAGCAAAACCATTCCCATTGAAGAGAAATTCGACGCTTCGATATCGCGTGTGCGCGGCGCAGTGGTGCGTGTCCGGCGTGCGGGCGACCGTTGGTTTACGCTGGCAGAATATCCGCCGGCAATCGTGCGCGATGATCAAGGCAATGTTATCGATGAAGTCGGCGGCATTTATTTTTTGCCTCCAGAATCGCTGCGCGTGGAGAGCGGCCAAACGTATGAGTTGAGTGTTGCCGCGTTAGGCCTGGAGGTGGGCGCACAAACCACCGTGCCGCCGCAGATCAGCATCGTTGAAATGAATCGCGGCGAACGCTATGGCGACCGGCCGTTGTTTGCCGGCGGCGATACCG
>SZPB01000516.1 GCA_030263535.1 Cytophagia bacterium CHB2 | reverse complement strand
GGCACAGGCGTCCTACCTGGTTGGCTGCGCGGCCACTTGTGAAGCGCTGGTCGTTGACCCTTCCCGCAAGATTGAGCCATACCTCAATGCTGCTGAAGAAGAAGGATTACGAATCAGCCACGTGACCGAAACGCATATTCACGCAGACTTTCTTTCGGGCTGCCGCGAACTGGCCGAGGCTACCGGCGCGAAACTTTATCTTTCCGACGAAGGCGACGCCGATTGGAAATATCAATGGTTGCATCAAAAATCCGGCGGCGGCAGCTACCCTCATGAGTTGCTCAAGCATGGCAGCATCTTCAAAGTCGGCAATATTCAAATTCAAGCGCTGCACACGCCCGGCCACACGCCGGAGCACATGAGTTTCATGGTGACGGATCTTGGCGGCGGCGCCACCGAGCCGATGGGTATTGCCACCGGTGATTTCGTTTTTGTCGGCGATGTGGGCCGCCCGGATTTGCTGGAAACAGCCGCCGGCCAGGTAGGTATGAAAGAAAAATCAGCGCGTACGCTGTTTCATTCCTTGCAAGAATTCAAAAAGCTGCCGGACTATCTGCAACTGTGGCCGGGGCATGGCGCGGGTTCGGCGTGCGGCAAAGCGCTGGGCGCGGTGCCGCAATCCACGGTGGGTTATGAAAAACGCTTCAATGCCTCGCTGGCTTATGCCACCGAGGAGGGGCGTTTTGTCGAAGCCATTCTTGACGGCCAAAGCGAGCCGCCATTTTATTTCAGCCGCATGAAACGCGACAACAAGCTGGGCCCGGCGCTGTTGGGAAAATTTCCCGCGCCGCACATGCTCGATGCCGCCGGCCTGGGCAAACTCAACGGGCAAGAGGCCACGATCGTCGATACACGGCCGTGGTCTGCGTTTGTCAAAGGCCATCTCAAGGGCGCGCTGCATGCGCCGTTCAACAACGCCTTTCCGACCATCACCGGCTCCTACATTTTGCCGGACAGCCCGATTTATCTCATCATCGACAGCGCACGCCTCACGGAAGCCGTCACCATGCTGATTCGCATCGGGTTGGATAATGTGGCCGGTTATGCCACGCCCACCACGCTGGCGGATTATCAGGCCAAGGGCGGCGCACTTACGACGCTGGAAGAGATCGATGCGCCGGAATTGCAGCGCCGTTTACAAAATCAGGATTTATTCGTGCTCGACGTTCGCGCGGCATTTGAATATGAATTGGGACATTTGCCCAATGCGCTGAATGTCGCGCACACGCGCATATTCGACCATCTTACCGAGCTTCCCAAACAAAAAACAATTTTGGTGCATTGCCAAACCGCAGCGCGTTCACGGCCCGCAGCAGCCATACTGGCGCGGCACGGCCATCGCGTCGTTCACCTCGCGCAGGGTTACCGCAGTTGGGTGCAGGCAGGGGGAGAGACGGCGGCGTGAGCGTAACTCTGGCAGCGCGTTTGCGTATGATTCTCCGCCGCTTCTTGTTAAAGAAACCCCATTGCCGCCAGAACACGAAGGCTCTAAAATTTTTTCCAGCACGATGGCGGCTAGCTTGTCGAAAATAATAACACAAGCATTCGCGCAACTGGTGTTTCTTCGCGACTTCGTGTCCTGGCAGCCGGAATGAATTCATCGCAATTCTCAAAGCCCTATGGACGCAAGAATCTTCCAACGCATTCGTGAAAATCTGCTCCGCCAGCGCCAAAATTTGCTCGATTGGCTGCAGTACACGCCGGATTCTAAAAAACAAATTCGCCTCGGCCCGGCAGAAGAAACTGCCGTGCAAGCGCATTTGCAGATTCTTGACACCGCCCTGGCAAAGGCCGAAGATAAAACGCTGGGAATCTGCAAAATTTGCCATGATTACATCGAGCCGGACCGCCTGGAAATGGATTTTACCGCCAATGTCTGTCTCTCGCATTATTCCGTCGAGGACATGCGCCGGCTCGAAGCGGAATTGGAGTTGGCGCACAAAGTACACAAAGCATTGCTGCCGCAAGAACTGCCGCAGATTCCGGGTTTGCAGCTCGCCGCCTTCATTCAACCCGCGGATATTGTGGGCGGAGATTATTTTGATTTCTTCCGGTTCCGCGACGGCGCTTTGGGCCTTGCGATAGCAGACGTGATGGGCAAAGGCCTGCCCGCGAGTATGCTCATGGCAAGCTTGCAAGCTTCGTTGCGCATTCTCGTGCCGGAGAACACCTGTCCGGCCGCGGTATTGCAGCGCTTGAACGGGCTCTTCTGCCACAACGTGCATCTTATCAAATTCATTACAATTTTTCTCGGACGTTTCGAGCCGGCCTCGCGCGCGCTGGAATATTGCAATGCCGGACACAACCCGCCGCTGCTGCTGCGCGGGAACAATCGTGATGACCGGCATTGGCTGCAACCGACCGGCGCGGCCATCGGCCTGGCGGAGAGTTTCGATTATCATGCGGCCACCGTCACCCTCACGCCCGGCGATGTCTTTATGCTTTATACCGACGGCGTCACCGAAGCCATGAACACCGCGCACGAAGAGTTTGGCGATCAGCGATTGGCGGAGATTGCCTCCCGGCATCATGCGGCCTCTCCGCAAATTGCCATCCGGGAATTGCGCACGGCGTTGCAAGCGTTTATCGGCAAACAAATGTTCAGCGACGATGTGACGATCGTGGCCGGCAAGATGGAGCATTAAGATTTTTATTGCGCAATCCCGCCACCGATTTTCAGACAAACTGAAAATCGCAGATACTCGAGCAGCTTGAGACTCTGCCCACAAAAGCAAAAAGGCCTTTTTGAGAAATTTCAATTTTGTGGGCAAGAACCCTTCAGAATTTTATTCGAACTTTGAGAAGCGAATCGCCCTAATTGCGGCGACTATGATCACGGATTGGAAGATTTAGCCGAGTCTTTTCTCGACGCCGCCGGCCTCTTAATTTCGGCTTGTACCACGTTTACGGCACCGGAATCAACGATCAACTCAATGAAGTTTTTCAGAATCACCAGGCTGAGTTCGTGAAGTTGACGGCGGTTGATCGTGGCCCAATGCTATCCCCGGCAGCTTCGCCGTTGATGGATGCAACGCTGTCATAAAAATTAAAATCCACCCGCATTTGAACTCCGGGACCGGAGGCCTTTCGCGTGCGGGTGGATTTTTCGTTTTATTGATATGATGCGCCTCGGCTCAACCTTTGCGCATTTTTGTTTTGATGTTGGGCTGTCAGCGATCACCCGTTGCGCTTCCGCGCCGGTGGATCACTGCGCGCCGCTCAAATCTCTTCCCACAAATTTTTGATGGTTGCGTTCTCGAGCGCTTCGGTTTGCGTGCGCAGCCTGGGAACATCTTCGTTCATGAGCTGCGTCATGCACCGGTCGAAATAAATCGGGCCTTGCACCGCAATCTTGCGCGTTTCGTAAAGTCCGTCCAACAGTGAATCGAGTATTTCTTTGCGGGTTTCGCGGCTGTCTTTG
>SZPB01000515.1 GCA_030263535.1 Cytophagia bacterium CHB2 | reverse complement strand
AAAGAACGGCTGGCGCTGACCGACAAGCTCATCGATCAGGTGGTTTACAAGCTGTATGGGTTGACGGAGGATGAAGTGGCGATTGTGGAGGGGAGAGGGAAGTGAGGTAATGCCTCACTTCCCGGTGGAGAGAAATGTCATTCCGAAGGAATCTTGTTTCAAACCAGCACCGTGCTTGATCGAAACAAGATTCCTACGGAATGACAAATTGGTTTTCCACCAATAACTGCTGGATTACAAAGTGAGCAAAATTTTCTTGTTTTTGACAGGTTTTTGTTATATTTTTTAACATGATTGTATACGGCAGAAATATATTTTCATGAAAAAAAATATAACACAACTTGGCGCCAGAGAAAACGAGTTTCTCCTGACTTTTTCGGGAGCGGACAGGAATATTTTTACCTTGCAAGAGGCAAAGCGATTCTGGGGCTCTGCCCATAATGCTCGAATCGCCATGCACCGGCTGATCGTCAAAGGCTGGCTGGCCACGATTGAAAAAGGCAAGTATCTCATCATCCCTCTGCAGGCCGGGCCAAGCCGGAAATGGACCGAAGATGCCGCCATTATCGCTTCGACGCTGGTGCAACCGGCGGTCATTGCCTACTGGAGCGCGATACGGCATTGGAATTGGACGGAGCAAATTCCCCGCATCGTTTATGTGCAAACTACGAAACGCAAATTCACGCCGCGCCAGACAATTTTTGGAGTGCAATATGAAATCGTAACGGTGAGCAAGAAAAAACTTTTCGGCATGGCGAAAGAATGGCGCAACGGAAAATCATTTTACGTCACAGACCGCGAAAAAACGCTCATCGATTGCGCCGACGACGTTGACCGCGCCGGTTCCATAGAAGAGCTTGTCAAGGCCGTCAAAGCAAGCACCAAAGAAATCTCATGGAAAAAATTAGAGGCCTACGCCGAGCGCTTTCCCAACGGCGCGGTGAAGAAACGTTTGGGTTTTCTGTTCGAGGCGCTCGTGCCAACGCTCTCGGCAGAAGGAAAAACTGTTTTGGCAAAATGGCAAAAAAATCTCAGCGCCGGCGTCAGTCCGCTGGTTCCCTCCGTGGCGCAAAGCGGACGAATTGTGCGGCGTTGGAGAATTCTTGTCAATGTGAGGGTTTAAATGGTCGCGGTTGAAGAAATCAAACGTTTCGCCGCCGCCATCGGGGTTGATCCGCCGGTGGTGGATCATGACTACGTGCTCGGATGCTATCTCCATTTCTTGAGCGTACAACCCGAAGCACAGGCTTCATGGATTTTCAAGGGCGGCACCTCGCTGCGGAAGTGTTATTTCGCAGGGTATCGTTTCTCCGAAGACCTTGATTTTACCGCAAGGCGCAAGCTGGTGATGACGGAGGTTCGTCACATTATTCATGCCGCGAGCGTGGCGATGCAAAACGAAACCGGAATTCGCACCAACGAGATAGATCTCGTGGTGGAGGTTGTGAATGACGATTACGGAAAGGAAGCCTATGAAGCCAAAATTTATTATCGCGGCCCGTGGAATTACGGCGGTACGCCTGCTGCGCTCAAGGTTCATTTGAATCGGGATGAACGTTTGGTTTTTCCGCTCAAGGAATTGCCGGTTATGCATGAATATTCGGATAAAGGGAGTTTGCCGGCAGCGACTCTCCGTGTTTACGCGCTGGAAGAAATTTTGTCGGAAAAGCTGCGCGCGTTTTCCGGCCAGCGGAAACATGCTATCGCTCGCGATGTTTATGACATTTACCATCTCTCAAAAACCAAGACAGATGTTAAGAAAGCCATCGGCGCATTTCCGGAAAAGTGTCGCGTCAAGGGAATCATTCCTGCGGAAATCGATTTCGACAAGGTTATAAAACGCCAAGCGGAGTACGAAGCGAATTGGCGAACCAACCTGGAATATCTCATTCCGGCAACCATGAAAGCAGCATTTGCGGACGCGTGGAATACTTCGCTTGAACTGCTCAAAAAGGCGATAGGCAAATGAAAATTCCTTACGTCATCGACAACCAAACCCACACGCTGGCCGAGGTGCTCAATGAATTGCTCGCGGCCCATTCCGGACGTTCTCTCGATATCGCCAGCGCCTTTTTCTCGGTGAAAGGCTTTGAGCTGTTGCGGGAAAACCTGCAACGCTTGGGCAGTTTTCGCCTGCTGCTGGGATTGGAGCCGACCGGCGGCTTGCAAATCGGCGTGCGGCCGGAAGAGCGCGCCTTGCCCAAGCTGCTCAGCCGCGAGCTGGCGGAGGAAGAATTCAATCAAAAAATGATGACGCTGGTTGAAGAGCTGATTCGTTTTTTGCGAAAATCGCCGATTCAAGTCCGGTTGGTGAGCAAGGGCTTTTTGCACGCCAAGTGCTATCTGCTATATAGTGACCGGCCAGGCGGGCAAGGTTTTCTCTTCGAGCGTTTTCAGCCGCTCATCGGTATCGTCGGCTCCAGCAATTTCACCCGTCCGGGATTGACCAGCAATCGCGAGCTTAATCTCTGCCATCGGATTTTATTGGAGCCGGAAGAGGCCAATGATCCGGCGGCGGCGCAGATCGTCGGCCTGCCAATGGAAGCTCCAGCGACTGCAACCATCACAGAACGCGACCGCCAGTTGCTGAAAAGTGAAATCGGGGCGCGCGCCATCATGCAATTGGTGGAGTGGTTCGAGCGCGAATGGGGCGAGGCAAACGATTTTAAAGAGCCGCTCATTGAAATTTTGGATGCTTCCAAGTTCGGCAAAAAGGAATACACGCCGTATCAAGTTTACATGAAGGCGCTCTTCGAGTATTTCAAAGACGATCTCGAGGCCACGGAATTGGCGGCGACCAGGTCCGCGGTCGAGTTGAGCGAGTTCCAGGAAGATGCGGTGAAAAAGGCGAGGAAAATTCTCAGCCGCTACGACGGCGTGATGATCGCGGATTCCGTCGGCTTGGGCAAAACCTGGATCGGCAAAAAACTTCTGGAGGATTTTGCCTATCATCAGCGCATGAAGGCGCTGGTGGTGTGTCCGGCCTCGCTGCGGCCAATGTGGATACACGAGCTGAAGGAAGCTACCATTGCGGCAACGATTATTTCGCAGGAGGAACTGGGCCAAAAAGATTTTTCGGCGGAGCCTTATGGCGACACCGACTTGATTTTGGTGGACGAGTCGCACAACTTTCGCAACAAATCCGCGCAGCGCTATGAAAATCTCGAACGGATTGTGGCGCTCAACGCTGGCAAGGGACGGGACGGCGGCCGCAAGAAAATCATTTTGCTGACGGCCACGCCGATCAACAACGATCTGTTCGATCTCTACAATCAAATCAATTTCGTCACGCAGGGCGACCGTTCCTATTTTTCCTCCGCCGGCATCGGCGATGTTTACCGCTATTTTCTCCAGGCGCGCCGCGATTCGAGAAACGGCGCCGGCGCGGTTTCATTGTTCAATCTTCTCGAAGAAGTGGTCATTC
>SZPB01000514.1 GCA_030263535.1 Cytophagia bacterium CHB2 | reverse complement strand
CAATCATTAATTGTAATTTCGTATGCGCCGGTGCAGCGCAGGCAGATCGAAGCAATTTGTGCGAAACATCGCGTGCCGCTTACAGTTTTGGGGAAGGTCGGAGGCGAGGCGCTGCAAATTTCTTCATTACTCAAGGCTTCATTGTCGACATTGCGTGAACATTATTTTCAGGCTCTCGCAGAAAAGCTGGAAAAGTTGTAAACGTTTGTACGTCATTACCGGGGAAATTTCGACGCACCGAGATGGAAAACGCGACCGATCAAAAAATTCGCCCACAGCAGTGGAACTCCCACAAAAACCTTTTGCCTGGATTTCACCTATGCGGGCGTTTTTAACTTTTTTTGCGATGGCCGCATCACCTTCCGCGCCGCGGGTTGCGCGAAAAGGCGCATCGCGCAACTAATGACGCGACTGTTGCCATCCCGCGAATTTTTACTCCGCGCTTGCAACCCTCGCTTTTTTTAATGCCTTCCCATGCGCAGCAATACTCTGCAAGGTGTGCTGCATCATGTGATTGCCATAGGCTTCCTGCACTTCCGGCAGCAAATGATCTGAACCGCGAATGATGCCGCGGCAATTGGCAGCGCCGCAGCCGCATACGAGAATAAAATCTTCTTCGATTTCACTCATGGCATAGTCATAGGTAATTTCTTCGCCGGGCATAATGTCGCGGCGCGCACTCATGGCATTGTCATCAACGAACCACGTGTTGGGATCACAACTGTGGTTGGTGGAGTCCGCCGGGTCGTTCGAAACACCGTTTTCCGGACCGTAATAAACCCCCTCGCTGATTTGATAAGCATAATTCAGAAACTTGCGCTGTAACTCTTCCGGCCAGCTCGCGACCACTTCACGTGTTACAATGAAACGCTTTGCCTGTTCCTCCGGCGTCTCCCACCACACGATTTCGCCTTCTTTAATAAACTCTTTGGCAAAAATTCCCATGCCCTGAATCACACTCTGTTTCAACTCCACCTTGGGATTCAACATTACGGTTTCCTTCCTCCGAAAATTTAAGAACGACGCGATGATCGCCTTCTCGCGAAGGTGATCGTTTATTTAGAAGGCTGCCCATACTTGATTGCCCATGCCTAACGGAGATACTTCCTGCAACTAGCGCGTGTCATGGCTTTGCCCAACTCGACTCACCGAGCAACAAATCGCGAACCGGCGCGCCTTCCAGGCCAAAGTTTTGCCAGGTTTGCCCGCCATCAACGCTGAGAAAAACACCTTTGTCATAGGTGCCGGCGAAAATCATTTGTCTTTCGTGCAATGGCAAAATACACAACACGGTACCGAGTTTTTCACTGTCGCGCATGCGCTCCCACAATTCGCCAGGCGAAGCGGCGCGATACATGCCTTGTTCGAACAATCCGGCATAAATTGGTTCATTTGCGCCGCCGCCGGCAAGCGTATAAACCGAGCTGCTGTCATCGTCCATATCAACTTTCGTGAAGGTTTTGGCGCCGTCAAAACTTTCGTAAATGCCGTGATACTCGGTGCCCACCCAAAAAATGCCCGGCCACGACTCTTTTTCACGCAGCAATGCGCGCACGGCAACGTCCGGCAGCGCCAGCAAGCGCCAATCGTCGCCGCCATTGAGAGATTCAAACAAACCCGCTTCCGTGCCCGCGAGCAAACGCCGCGATTGTTTGGGATCTGCCAACACACAACTCACAAAATTGCTGGTCAGCCCCTGGTTGCGCAGCTTCCATTCTTTGCCATTATCTTTTGAAATGAAAATGCCCACTGCGGTGGCGGCGTAAAGTATACGCTCGGAAGTGGGATCGACTTCGACATCACGCACCTCTGTCAAATGCCAGTCCGTTAGCAAGCGCCAGCCGGTGGGATTGGTAAATGGCAAAAAAATTCCCGTTGGGCCGGCAGCAAGCAACTTTGGAGAGCCGCTGCCGCTGGTTTTGGCAATGGTATTGAGCGGCAATCCCGGCCATGTTAAAATCGCCCACTTCGGATTGTCCAATGGCGAGGCGAGCAGGCCCATCGTTTCCGCGTTGTCTGCAGCATTCGTGTGTAAACTTCTGGCAACAGCGGCGAACAGCCGCTTGCTTTGTTGGGCATACGTCAAACCGGCTGGCAATTGCAGCAACAAAACGCTGAAAACAAGAATACGAAGTTTCATAAGCCATCGTCCTGTAATAGTCATATTCCAAAATCCTTTTGAAAAAATTCAACCGGCGCCTTTCCCGTTTCAGGGATTTGAGGGCCGGATATCGATCTCACTAATCATTGATCGTTGCGGCAACTTGAGCGCGGCTAGAATGCCGTCAGCCACATCTTCCGGCATGATGATGTTGCGCTTCTCGGCGCGCGGTTCCCGGCTTGGGCCGGCGCCAAAATCTGTGGCCACCGAACCCGGACAAATGGTGAGCACACGCAAGCCGTTCTTGCGTTCTTCCAGCATGAGGCATTGAGCAAAGGCGCGCAAGCCCCATTTCGTCGCGGTGTAACCGGCGCCGTTGGCAAAGGTGTTTTTACCTGCCAGCGAGGCGACATTCACCACAAAACTTTCACCGGCCTCACGCAAATGCGGCAGCGCCTCGCGCGTCGCCAGAAACACACCGCGCAGATTGACGCCGAACATCTCATCCCACTCCGCCGTGGAAAGATCACTCACCGGTTTGAAATAGCCGAGGCCGGCATTGTTCACCAAGATATCCAGGCGACCAAAACGTTTCAACGCGGCCTCAATCATGTTTTTGATTTGAGCTTCATCCCGCATATCGGCGCTGACGCTGTCTGCCTCCACGCTATATTGACGCGCCTCCTCAGCAACGCGCTGCAGCCGCAGTTGATCACGCGCCGCCAGCATCAACTTGACGCCCTCGCGCGCCAATGCCAGAGCAATGGCGCGCCCAATGCCACGGCTCGCGCCCGTGACGATTGCGGCTTTGCCTTTGAGACGGGTATTCGCATCCATAACCATTCCTTTCATGCAAAACGTTCATGCGCCAGCATCATGGCGCCGAGACATTCGGAATTTTCATTGACCGTGGCGCGCACGAGCTGCAACCCGGAAGCACAGCCCGGCAAGATTCGTCGCGTCACATCCTGCATCATCTGCTCGAAGAACTCTGCGCGCCGGTAAACCGGATCGCCGGCAATCACAATTTTTGCCGGATTAATGATATTGATCACGCTCGCAAGCCCGGCGCCGAGATCGAAGGCGACGTCATCGAGCACGGCGCGCGCCACGGCATGATTCTGTTGGCTGAGCTTAAAAACATCTTCAACAGATTCAGGCATTTCTTCATCGTCTAGCTCGAGTTCCGCTTCTTCCATCGCCACAAAAAAACGATCGAGAATCGCATCCGTGGCAACGCTCGCTTCCAAACAGCCGAGGTGGCCGCACGAGCACGGCAGATCACTGTTGCCGGTCGCGATGTGGCCGATATTGCCAAAAAAG
>SZPB01000513.1 GCA_030263535.1 Cytophagia bacterium CHB2 | reverse complement strand
TAGATTCCTGAACTCACTTTTTTCCCCGCGTCATCGCGGCCATCCCACCTTACGCGATGCTGCCCGGCTGCCATGCGCCGATTGAGCAAACTCTTGACCGGCTGGCCGATCACGTTATAAATCGTCAATGAAACGTGCGCAGGCTGTGCCAACTCATAAACAATCATCGTTTCTTGCAATGGGAGTGAACGCTTAAAGGGGTTAGGATAGTTTCCCAGCAAGTGAAATGATTGTGGCGCAGGCATCAGATCATCGTCCTCAAGCCCCGTCGCGCGTGCGAGATTGTTCAACGACCAAACGTCATTGAAGTCGCTTGCTCCGCGCCCGCCGAACACAACCATGCGATTTTCCTTTTCAACATAAATCGCCGCCGCGCCCTCGCGCGCCGCCGGCCCTTCGCCCGTGGGCAAGAGTTGTTCCCAGTTGCCTTCATTCAAACGAAATGCCCAAACGTCATTCGTTTGACCACCGCCCAAATTGCCGCCGAAGATGATGAGGCGATGCTCCCGGCTTTCATAAATACTTGCCGCGAACCAACGGCCGGCTGGACTGTTGTTGGGCGTCAAATCCACCCAGTGATTTTGATTGAGATCGAATGCCCAAATATCGCCGCGCGGCCCGTTGGTTTGGCCGCCATAAACAATCATGCGATGCTTCAACGCATCGTAGCTCGCGGTGTGCAGGCAGCGCTTTTCTGGATATGTGTCAAGCTGGAGTTTTGCCCATGTCGCAGCATCGATGTCGAAACGCCAGGTGTCATCGAAGCGGCCTTGATCTGTGAAACCCGCAAACGTCACGAGATCGCGAGCTTGTGGATCAAAAATCGCGGCCGTGCCATAACGGATATTGGGCTTGGGATCCGCGGGCGTGAATTGCGACCAGGCGTTGCTGGTGAAATCAAAGGCCCAGACATCGTTGAAGAAACTAGCGCCCTGGCCGGACCAAATGAGCATTCGATGGTTGGCGGCATCATAAATGCCATTGGCGGTAAAACGCGGCGCAGGCGCATCACCGGTAGCGGGCGTCAACTCCTCCCAAGTGTTGGAGGAAAAATCGAACGCCCAAACTTCATTGCGGTCGCCGGCATTCGTGCGGCCGCCGAAGATGATCATACGATGGTCAAGCGAATCATAAATCGCCGCGGCATTGCGGCGCGGGGTTGGCGCCTCTCCGCTCGCCGGTGTCAGTTTGAGCCAGTCTTGCGCGACTGCCGAACTTGAAAATATCGCGAAACAAAAAACGGCGGCGTGAATGCGAGCTCGTCCCATCTTCATCGATCCTCCAAAGTTGAAAGGGTTCGTTCTAATGAACAATCGCGCCCGCCGTTTTCATTCCCGCTTTTGACTTATTCCTGCGAATACACCAGCGGATTCAACTCGCTCGCTGCCAGCTCTCCCGGCTTTTGTCCGGGAAACCAGCTCTCGAGATCGGCTTGCTGATTTGGATTTTGCGGCGCAATGAGTTTAGCGCCGTCGGCGTAATAAATGATCGTCATCACTTCGCGCATGCGATTCGAGGTGTTGCCCGGCGCTTTGTGCAGCGTCCAGCCGTAATGAAAAGTGGCGTCGCCCGCCCTCAGCTCGTTGATCACCAGCGTAAACTGGCGCTCGATCGCCACGCGCCGAAAATATTCTTCCGAGTCATCGGAAATCGCAAGCAATCCCAGCGGGCCGTTGCGCTGCGATTCGTTGGCGAAAATGATGGGCCCCATTTCGGAAGGCGCATCGACGAGCGGCAGCCACATCGTGAGAGTTTTGTCCGTTTCCAGCGGCCAATAGTATTGATCTTGATGCCAGGGCGTGTGCCCGCCGCCCGGCTCTTTAAAGAGCGCCTGGTCATGATAGATGCGGACGCCTTTCACGCCCAACAAATCTGCCGCAATTTTTGCAAAGCGCCGCGCCATCACGAATTTTTTGACAGCCTCATCATGCCGCCACAAGTTCTCGATTTGCACGAAAGCTTTGTGATAGGTATCGCGTTTGTCCAAATCCACATTGAAAACGCCGCCCCAGTACTCTTTGCGCAGCGCTTCAACATTCGCGGCAATGGCAGGACGGAAATCCTCCAGCACAGCAGGCGAAGCCACGCCGCGCAGCAGAACATGCCCGTCGCGGCGAAACGCTGCAATCTGCGCCGGAGTGAGCGGATAGTCACTGTTCAGATCAGGAAGGCTTTTGAGGGAAGATGCCAGGGAAGATGCCATGGTCAAATCTCCAGAGTTCAACGTGAATTGAAAAGCGGTTGTAGTTTTGCCGCCGGCCGGCAAGCATCTTGAAGCGAAAGAATATATCAAATCAAACAACGTCTGCAAACGAACTTTCAATCTTGCATGACAGCGAGTTTCTTATTAGTTTGGCGTGCAAAATTTCAACCTCAGCCAGGTAAAATGACGCAAGCGGAGTGTCGCGTGAAGAAATCAATAAAACGATCACTTGTAAGGATTTTCATTTTTGGCATTTTCTGCCTTCTGAGTTGGGTGGCCTGCAAGCAACAGCCCGCAGAAAAGCCCGCGGCGAAGGCTGATGCTCAAATTCCCGAGGGCCGGCAGCGCATTATGATCAAAGAACACCCGTTGTTTGTCGAAGTCGTTCAAACCGACGAAGAGCGCATGAAGGGCTTGATGTTTCGCGAGCAGTTGCCGGAGGAGCAAGGCATGCTGTTCGTCTTCGAATTCTCCCGCATTCAATCATTTTGGATGAGAAATACTTTTATTCCGTTGGATATTGCTTTCATCGATTCTGAGGGCAAGATCGTTGACATTCAACAAATGGAGCCGATTGATGAAAGCAAGAATTATATCTCGGCGGCGCCTGCGCTTTATGTTTTGGAAACAAACGCCGGTTGGTTTGAGCGGCATGGCGTAAAGGTGGGAGATATGGTAAAATTCTAAGAAGCAGTCACCGGCTGCTGGTTCTTTGCGGATTCACAGCGAAGAACGAGCGAGCCACCAGTATCCAGTTACAAGATCGATTGTCCCAGCAGCGAGGCCAGCAACGCGATGGCAATACTCGACGTATGATTGCGATGATCGAGAATAGGGTTGACTTCGACAATGTCGATCGAGCGCACCATTTTGGAATCGGCGAGCATCTCCATAATGAGATGGGCTTCGCGATACGTCAGTCCGCCGGGCACCGGTGTGCCTACGCCGGGCGCATCCAGCGGATCGAGGCTGTCCATGTCCAGGCTAACGTGCAGGCGAGAGAGATGACTCAAGCGCCGCAAGGCCTCTTTCATCACCGTTGAAATGCCGCGTTCGTCAATCTCGCGCATGGTGTAAATCGTGACGCCGCTTTTCTTCAAGAGAATTTTTTCCTGGGCATCGAGATCTCGCACGCCGATGAGCACGACATCGGAAGGCTTGAGCTTGGCGCCGGGCCGGCCCAGGTTGACCAACTCCGGCGCTCCGAATCCCATGAGCGCGGCGAG
>SZPB01000512.1 GCA_030263535.1 Cytophagia bacterium CHB2 | reverse complement strand
AAATCGTGTGAATATCACGGCGTGGATCGAAACCCGTGGCGGTTTTGAATTCTTCGATATCCTTGTCCTGCCATTCCTCGTGCATGCGTTCTTCCATCACCTGCAAAATTTCTTCTGCCAGCGGCGACTGGGCAATCTTGCTGACATCACTGTAAAGAATCATGGAACTTGCCGCCGGCAGGTGTTTGAAGTCTTCACGCGCCGCCAACGGAATTTCTGTTTGCTTGCGCTGGCAAGCCGTGATGGCGATGAGAGCGAGCAGCGCAAGTAAAAATTGTTTTCGCATGGAAGGGACTCCTAAAAATTTTTGCGTTTAAAAGAAAAAACTGCCAGGCCAAAGAAAAACAGGCCGATGAGCAGCGAATGCCAGAGCGGCACCCAGCTTGCCACCGTCTCGCCTATCACCGTTTCGGTTACCATTTTTCCAAGTTCGAACGTGCGGGGGGTGATGTAATAAAGCCCGTCAACAAGCCATTGATAAATTTTTTCAGACAGTAAGGCATAAATCTGATTGCGCTTGAACAGAAACGGACTGAAGAAGGTGATCAAATAAGCGCCCATGATCGTAACCGCCGAGTTTTGCAGCGTTACGCCCAGAAAAACCATGAAACCGTACAACACCGCAAAGGTTGCGGTGATCATCACTCCGCTGAGCAAAAACGGCCAATGCCACATGCCGGTTTTGAGCGAGAGAATGAGCCAGGCGCCGCCGATCAAATAGAATACATTAAACGTGACAATCGCGAGTGCGCCGAGAAAACGCCCAAACAATAACCGTTCGCGAGAAATCGGTTTGGCCAGCAGCCAGTCAATATTGCCCTTGTCGAGCATGTTGGGCACGAGACTCGCGGTTGCAAAAATCGAAAAAAACAAGCCGCCGGTGAACAGCGCGCCCGCC
Source organism: Cytophagia bacterium CHB2 (assembly GCA_030263535.1). Taxonomy (NCBI): domain Bacteria; kingdom Pseudomonadati; phylum Bacteroidota; class Cytophagia; species Cytophagia bacterium CHB2. The sequence continues at coordinate 2,541 of SZPB01000512.1, read as the reverse complement.
AAGACCGACTCTATGCCAATCACGAATTTATCCACGCTCACATCAATTCCCTCGGCTTCCTTGCCGAAAAGCGAGAGCGAGGCAATCGCGCCATCAACCGCATCGACATTCAAAGCCAGCAGCAAAACCGCCAGCACGATGGAAGAGACAATAAAAAAGCCGATAAACGTTTTGCGCGCAAGCGACTCACGGAACGTGTAATAACAGACGGCCCAGAGCTGGTTCATGATTTACCCTCCGAATTTTTCGCTTCCGCAGCGGAGAAGACCATGTTGAAATCCGTCGTCTCCGTGCCTTGAATCGTCTGAAAAAAGCTTTCTTCGAGCGTTTGCCGGTGCGGAATGATGGCTTGAATCAAGGTACGATGCTGGCGCAACAGGTCGATGATTTCGTTCAAAGGCTCAGGCCCGGATACGACAAGATCGAGATGGCCGTTGTTAGCCTCGGCAAAGCTGGCGCGTGCGCGAATTTGCTGCATCAACTCGGCATCTTTCACGGAAGCCTGCAAGCGATAGCGCTGATCGGAAATCGTCAACTCCTGTACCGTGCCCTGGCGCAGCAACATACCCTTGTTAAGAATGGCAACTTCGTCACAGATCATCTCGACTTCGGAGAGCAGATGGGAGTTGATGAAAACCGTTTTGCCTTGCGCTTTGAGTTCAACCAACAGATCGCGAATCTCCTTGCGGCCAATGGGATCGACGCCGTCCGTCGGTTCATCGAGAATGATCAAATCGGGATCGTGCAGCAGCGCTTGCGCAATGCCCAGGCGTTGCAGCATGCCCTTGCTGTATTTCTTCGTGCGCGTATCACGCCATTCCCACATTTTCACACGCTTGAGCAACAATTCTGCGCGCTTCAGTCGTTCGGCTTTGTCCCTCATGCCGCTCAACCGGCCGCAATAATCGAGCAGCGCCGCGCCGCTGAGAAATTCCGGAAAGCGATGGTTTTCAGGAAGGTAGCCCACGCGTGTGCGTGCCCCGGGATATGCGACGGAAATGCCGAACATCGTGGCGTTGCCGCTGTCCGCGCGCTGCAAACCGAGCAGAATTTTGATGAAGGTGGTTTTGCCGGCGCCGTTCGGACCGAGCAAGCCGAAAATTTTTCCGGGCGCGACGGTCAGGCTGACGTTCTGCAAAGCCTTGACGCGGCCACGATTGAAATGGCGCGTTAAGTTTTGCGTTGCGATAATGGGGGGCATACAAGCTCCTGTTTGGTGGCAGAACTTGTACGTGCAAGAGCGACTTTTGGTTACAGACGAATTTGGCGGGAGTGAACGCCGAAAACGGTGGCGAAAGCTATGATACCCGAATCACGCTATTCAGACGCGCGACCGCGCGGTTTTGAGTTTGCGCATGCCGTAAAGCAGCAGCAGCAAAGCGCCGGGCAGCAGCACCACCAGCACGATCAGCCAGTCTGGCGTACCGAACAATGCGCCGATCCAAACCAGGGAAGCGAAGCGAAACGCGCGCCCCACCAACCCGGCAAGGGCAAAGTAATACTTGTTATATTTTGAAGAGATGGCATATAGCCGCAGCGGCTCGGAGGAAATCGGCAGAAAGGAAGCAAAGGCAATAATCGAGAAGGGATATTTGTCGAAGCCGGCAAATAGTTTCGACACCAGCTTGATGTCTTTCACGTCGAGCATTTTGCCGCGGCGGACGATGAGATCATAGATGGCGTATTCCAATAAAAATGCAAAAAATGTCGCAGCGGTTGCAACCGCAATTACGGACAGGCCATCGGTCGATTGGCTTGCCAATAATACCAGCACATTTACCGGCACCGGGAAAAATGCGCAAGCAACGCTGATGAGTACGAACAAAACGGGTAATCCATAAAATTGTTCGGTAAAAACCCCGGCCCGTGCAATCAAAATGAGAACGCCCCACGCTATAATCACAGGAGCCGCACGCAGAATCTTCTCGCGTAGTGCCATGAATGCCGCTTTCGTAAGATGTGAGTTCGAGCAAAAGAATAGCGCGAAGATACGAAAGCTTTTTTCTTTTCTAAAGCCTTTTTTCAAGGCAAAAAAGCCTCGCTCACCTTGTTTCATTTCATGAGCGAGGCTTGAGAAATTCACAAAAATGATCGGGTCAACGCAACAACACCATCCGTTTCATTTGCTTCATGCCCTCGATTTCCAAAACATAGAAATACACGCCCGAGGCCATCACGGTTCCGAACTCATCCAAGCCGTCCCAAACAGCGCTGTGCATTCCTGCGGGTTGATCGCCATCGACCAGCACGCGCACCAGCTTGCCGTTGAGATCGTAAATCTTCAACGTGACGTGCGCCAGGCCTTCGTTCAAAACATACGTAATGCGCGTTTCGGGATTGAAGGGATTGGGATAATTTTGCAGCAGCACAAAAGTCTCGGGTGGTGCAGCCGCCTCCTGTGAGGATTCTTCCACGCTGGTGGGCGGCGGGCCCGGATCGGTAAAACTCGTAAACGGCGTGAGAATGCCATACAGCAGGCTCAGGCGAATGACTTCTTTTTTCCATTCTTCCCATTGATTCGAGCCATGCGGCACGCCCGCC
>SZPB01000511.1 GCA_030263535.1 Cytophagia bacterium CHB2 | reverse complement strand
TTATAAGTGTTGCCGTCTGATCACACCGCATATGAAAGCGCGGCGCCAAGGCACGATCATCAACGTGTCGAGCACAGCCGGCCAGCGCGGCGAGGCCTTTCATTCACATTATGCCGCAAGTAAGGGCGCCATCATCAGCTTTACGAAATCGCTTGCGCCGGAATTGGCGCCTTTCAACATCACGGTGAATTGCGTCGCGCCCGGTTGGGTGGCGACCGATATGTCAAACGAAGCCATTGCCGCAGAAGGGGAGAAGATCACCGGCATAATTCCGCTGCGCCGGCCCGGCACCGCAGAAGAAATTGCCGGCCCGATTATTTTCCTGGCTTCCAATCTGGCATCTTATCTCACCGGCGAGATCTTGAATGTGAATGGCGGAAATGTATTGGCGGGATAAGCTTGTTTCGCGCAATCCGGCGCGTATTCAAAACGTTTTTTTGATAATATTCATCAAGAGAACGAATATCGATAATCTCTTGTGATCCTTTCTTGAGCATGTCACGCCCAGGCAAAAACAATCGCATGGCTCACAATCGGGCAAATGCGCGCGATGACAACGAATCGGTAATACAGCTTTGGCGATTTTTGCTCCCGCGATTACGGCGAAACGTGTCGACGCATAAAAACCAACAACCCGATCGAACTGAGATCACCTTAGATGATCGTTCATTCATCATCAAATCCGATTTCAGTGATCTCGCCTCCGGCACCGGCGCATATGCTGTTTATGCGCTGGCGAACGCGCTCGCGTGTTATGGCGGCGAACCGAAAAGCTGCTGGGCCACACGGTTTTTGCCTCCGGACATGAATCCTGATCAGCAACCGAACGCCGGTCTCGATGCCATTGGCCATGCCTGCAAAATGCTCAACCTCACCTGGCAGGGGGAACAGGTTAGAACTCTTGACGGCCTCACACAGCCGCTTCTCGCAAGTTATATGCTGGCGGCAGCAACCCCGGATAATCGCTGTGTTCCTCAAAATATCAAGCCGGATGATCGCCTCATTCTCACGACAAACCTGGCAACGGCGGCCACCGCGCTGATCGCGCATATACATGAAGCAGAGTTGGCCAGAGCCTTTGATTTACGATTTGCGCAGCGCTGCCGGCGTTTGTTCAATGAAAATGATCTGAATCTCGTGCCGGCTGCAAAAATTGCCGGGAAAATTCAAGGCATTCATGCGATGCAGGATCTGTTTGAAATCAGCCTGGCAAATGCATTGCACATGATGATGGACGCCAGCGCCTTGGATGTCGAAATCGACCTGGCCCAGATTGATTTGCTTCCCGAAGCAAAAGTCGTGTGTGAGCATTTTGGCCTTGCCCCGCTCGGCCTCATCGCGCCGGGCGCGCTTGTGATTGCCGGCGAGAGGGAGGCCTGCGATGCGTTGCTCAACAGATATCGTCTCGCCAAAGTCCCGGCAAAAATCATCGGCCAGGTGCTTAAAACAGGAGAGGGACGATGGCTGGTGGAAGGCGCTGAACGGACGCGCTTGCCGCATTATCACACTGATGAATTAATGAAGCTGCCTGTTCTTCTCGATGACAAGCCTGGGGTTGCGCCTCAGCAACCCCCAATTCCGGCTTGACATTCACGGCTGAAGTTGTCTACTTTTTATTAAAGGAACTCTAAAGCGATTCGCAGGTTGAAAAGCAATGAATGCGGCGAAACATGTTGCTTATTGGCAAACCCTGGCAGAATCTGATCTCGAGGTGGCGCGACGCGTCCTGCAGCGCGGAGAAAATCTGCATTATTGCCTGTTCTTTGGCCACATGAGCCTGGAAAAGCTGCTGAATGGCTTGGTTGTGGCGAGGACACATGAGATGCCTCCCAAAATTCATGACTTGTTGCGGCTGGCAGACAAGGCGGCGTTGCCTTTGGAAAAAGACGTTGAAGAGAGAGATTGAAGATATTCAACTCCTTCAAATTGAAAGCGCGTTATCCTGATTATAAGCTTACTTTTTATAAACTCTGCACAGCAGAATTTGGACATGACCATTTTATACGGATTGAAGAGGTATACAAGTGGACAAAAGATCAATTCCCACGAACATCATCGTAGATATCAAAAGATTGATTGTAGAGTTGGAGAAGGACAATATTCGCATTGACCGCGCCATTCTCTTCGGCTCGCATGTCCATGGAACAGCCTCAGAATATAGCGATATTGATGTCGCTCTCGTTTCTCCCGATTTCACCGGCATGCGATTTTTGGATAACCAACGTATCTGCAAAACGACATTGCGTGTGAATCGTTGGATTGAAACTCATCCCTTCACGCGCGAGGATTTTCTCGACTCGCCATTTGCGCAAGACGAAATTCTGAAACATGGCATTGACGTAAAATAACCTCCGCCGTCCATCCGCCTCCTCCGCCGTCTATTGAGGAATTTTAACTTGACTAAATATGCGTAAAGACTAAATTCTCACGAATCTCCGCCAATCGTTAAAAAACCTTCCTCTGCCCGGGACAAAACTGTTCGGAGCATGCATGAAAAACCGGTTGCTTCTGCTGCTTGTCTTGCTGGCCTGGATGGCCCCTGCACAAGCGCAATATTATTTTGGCCGCAACAAAGTCCAGTACAACCACTTTCAATGGCAAATTCTCAAAACGCGCCATTTTGACATTTATTTCTATCCGGAAATGCGCGAGCTTGCCGAGATCGGGGCAACCTACGCCGAGGAAGCCTATGCGCGCTTGGAAAATCTCGTCAATCACAATTTCAACCATCCCATTCCGCTGATTTTTTATTCCAACCATTTTCACTTTCAACAAACCAACACGATTCCGAATTTGATTCCAGAGGGCGTGGGCGGCTTTTTCGAATTTCTCAAAGGCCGGGTGGTGATTCCGGCTACCGGCAGCCTGACGGATTTCGAACATGTCATCAATCATGAATTGGTGCACGTGTTCACGCACGGCAAGGCCAATCGCGTTTTGAAAGATCACAAGCGCACGCAGCATGCGGGCCTGCCGTTGTGGTTTACCGAGGGCATCGCAGAATATTGGTCGGAAGGCTGGGACAGCGAGGCAGAGATGTTCATTCGCGATGCGGTGCTCGCTGGGCATCTTGTGCCGCTGAGCCAGATGTATCGCATTTATGGCACGTTTTTGATGTATAAAGAGGGCCAGGCAATCTGCAAATTCATCGCCGAACGCTACGGCGAAGAAAAACTTTTGCTGTTGATTGAAAATCTGTGGAAGGCCGATAATTTTTCCGATGTCATGCGGCTGACGCTCGGCGTTGATTATCGCGAGTTTGACAAGGTTTGGCTTTATCATCTTAAGAAAGAAAAATATCCGCTGTTGGAAGATAACGATGCGCCCGGCATGATCACCCGCCATCTCACGGACAAAGGCATCAGCACGAAACCCGCCTTCGTCAGTTATGACAACCAGCGTGAAATCGTGTTCATGTCGAATCGCGTGGGCTATTCGAACATCT
>SZPB01000510.1 GCA_030263535.1 Cytophagia bacterium CHB2 | reverse complement strand
GTGGAAGCCGCCCCGCTGCATCCGGTGCGGCGGGAAAAAGAGTTGCCGGCAGCCGTGCAAATGATGATAGCGCAATCGCCGCGCGCGGTGTTCGCCATTCCCCGCGCCGAGCATGTGCCGGATTTGACCGTGCAAACGGATATTCCCGAAGTCCGGGCATATTTGGAAAAACAGTATCATAATTTTTGAGCGAACGAGGGCATTTTCCTATGGCTGCTGACATCAGCGTTTTCGATCTTTTCAAAATCGGCATCGGGCCTTCCAGCTCGCACACGGTCGGCCCGATGAAAGCCGCGCGGCTCTTTGTGCGGGCCTTGCAAGCCGCCGGACAGTTGCATGAAACCAAGGCGCTGCACGTCGAGCTGTTTGGCTCGCTGGCGTTGACCGGCAAAGGGCACGGCACGGATCGCGCAATTTTGCTGGGACTCGAAGGCGAAGAGCCGGATAAAATCGATCCGGATGAAATCGACGGGCGCCTGGCGAACATCCGCAGCGCGCAGGCCCTGGCGTTGCTCAAACGCCATGCGGTCGCGTTCGAGGAAAAGCGCGATTTGCTTTTTCATTACAATCAGAATTTGCCGCTGCACCCCAACGGCATGCGTTTCACGGCGTTTGCGGCTAGTCAAAAAATACTCGATCAGCAAGTTTATTATTCGGTGGGCGGCGGGTTTGTCATGCAGGAAGATGAAATCTCCAACACGCAAACCGCCGGCGAGTCCCACGCCATTCCTTTTCCATTCAACAGCGGTGAGGAGCTGTTGCGCCTCGGCCGCGAACACAATCTGGCGATTCACCAGCTCGTGCTCGAAAATGAAAAATGCTGGCGCAGTGAAGCGGAGATTCGTGAAAAACTTCTGTTGATCTGGGAGGTAATGCAGGCCTGCGTGCAACGCGGCCTGCGGCAGGAAGGTTATTTGCCCGGGCTGTTGCAGGTGAGGCGCCGCGCGCCGCAACTGTTTCGCGAACTGACCTCGGCGCCGGAGAAAAGCCTGCGCGATCCGCTGAGTGTGATGGATTGGGTGAATCTCTATGCCTTCGCCGTCAATGAAGAAAATGCTGCGGGCGGCCGCGTGGTTACCGCGCCGACCAACGGCGCCGCCGGCATCGTGCCGGCCGTGTTGCATTATTATCAGCGGCTCTCGGCTTTTCCCACAGAAGAGGGCATTATCCGGTTCTTTTTAGCAGCCGGCGCGATCGGCAAGCTCTACAAACAAAACGCCTCGATTTCAGGCGCAGAGGTGGGATGCCAAGGCGAGGTGGGCGTGGCATGCTCGATGGCCGCCGCCGGTCTGGTTGCGGCGCTGGGCGGCAGCAACGAACAAATCGAAAATGCCGCGGAAATCGGCATGGAACACAATCTCGGGTTGACCTGTGATCCGGTGGGCGGCCTGGTGCAGATTCCGTGCATCGAGCGCAATGCCATGGGCGCGGTGAAAGCGATCAATGCCGCGCGCATGGCCATGAAAAGCGATGGCTCGCACAAAGTCTCGCTCGATCAAGTGATCACAACGATGCGGCAAACCGGCGCGGATATGAAGACGAAATACAAAGAAACCTCGCAGGGCGGCCTGGCGGTGAATGTGATTGAGTGCTGATAATCGCAAAGATGGATTTTAAATCATCACTTTCTGATCGGGCGCATGATGATCGAAATCTGCATTAAGACTCTCAACGGCTCACCCACAAAATTGAAATCCCACAGAAAAGCGTTTTTGGCGAGATGCTGTGGGATTTCTGCTTTTGCGGCAGTCTTTTGAACTTGCACAGCACTGGCGAAGCGCCAGTTGTCGGCTCGACAGAGCCAAAGATGTCACCTCACAATCAGCAACTTTCTTACCTGTTGCTGCGAGCCCGCTTGCAGCTTGTAGAAATACACGCCGCTTTTGACCATCTCGCCGGCGCGATCGCGGCCGTTCCAGCGCGCGGCAAATTGCCCGGATTGATAGGCTTGATCGAGCAATGTCGTGACTTCCCTTCCCAGCAAATCGAAAATCTTCAGCGTGACGCGTTCCGCGGTGAGATCGATCGGCAATTGAAAACGAATGATTGTTTCAGATAAACCGGCATTCATGCGCCAGGGATTGGGGTAGCTGGCACTCAAGTGAAACACGCTCGGAAGTTCGGTGCCAGGTTCTGCAACGCCGGTTGCGCCGGTCAGCCAATTCATGACATTCTGCAACACCTGCTCGGGAGTGGCATAGCGCGCGGGCTGGCGGATGATACTTTCGAAGCCGAACCCGAATAACACCAGGCGCGATTGGTTGGTCGCGTCTTCCACATGCACGCCCGCGACCATGCCCGAGGTGGTATCATAGACCATGCACGCTGCGGCGTGGGCGTCCGGCAACAGAACGTCACGCGAAGTTTGATTATTCGCGCCGCCGCCGCCGGCCGTCACAACCGAGAGCAAGTCCTTGCCGATGGGATCGCTTTGCACGCCGTGCAAGAAGAAATCGTTGAGATTTTCCTCGAAGGAAACATGCAAACGTTGCTGCAAAAACTCGCTGCCTTGCAGGCTTTCGGCAATGTTCTGGCCGGTCAGAAACAGGCGGCCGCCGCGATCAAGATATGCCGCCAGGCTGTCGCGTTCCGCCGGCGTCAACACGTCGCTGCCGGAAGCGTTGCCGGTAAACCAAATCATCACATTGCGGTTGAAACGATTCATCGCGCTCACCGGCGCCGGGCCGCGTTGCGCTTGCGGCCAATAATAAGCCGAGATTTGCGCGGCTTGCAAGGCCGTGGTATAATAATTTTGAAAATTTCCCAGGGGATCATCGTTGACCACCAAAACGTCTGCCGGCTCAACCGTAACCTGCAACACGGTCGGCGCGCCGGGTGCCACCACCAGATTTGGCAACGTTTGTGTCAAGTAGGGAATTTCCGGTTCGATCACGAGCCGGTCATAGGCCACCAGCGGCGGAGAGGAAACAAAAATATTATCGAAGGCAAAATTGCCCTGGCTGTCGCTGCTGTCGGTGAGTACATAGTCTGCGCTTTGATCGCTGCTCACGTAAAGCGTCAGCTTGGCGCGAATACCCTTGCCGTTTGCCTCGCGCAGCTCGCCGCGCAGGGCGCTCAGCTCCAGCAGCGGTGTGAGGCTGTTATCAAGTTGCAGAACTTCACCATTTGCCACATTGACGCGTACCGTATCGGTTGCAAAAGGAAACGCCTTGAAGACAATGGTATGCTGGCCGCTGCTGGTGCGCAAGCGATACTCGCCATTGGCGCCGGTGCGCAGGGTTTTGTTGGCTTCGAGAAAGTGAATGGTGGCGTTCGTCAGCGCTGCGCCGCCCTCACTGTTCGTGACGTTGCCTTGCACGCTGGCCACGCCCGTGCTATCCAGCCGAAAAACATACAGGCCGGTTTCGATATCAGAAACCACAAACGTGCCGGAGGGAAAATAGGGAAACACGCCCCACGCGCCATTAAAGCCGGGGGGCTCGCTGGAGGTATCATAATAGCCAATTTCCGCTGGATCGC
>SZPB01000509.1 GCA_030263535.1 Cytophagia bacterium CHB2 | reverse complement strand
ATTCTCCGGTTGGTGGAAGCCTATCCGCAGCTTGAAGAGCGCCTGCCGGATTCGATCAAAAACCAAATACGCGACTGAAGGCATTCTCCCAAAACATACTCACGACAAAGTATCTGCTGCTTTGTTTGACTGACGACTGGTTTTGATAGTTGTTATAATGTGAGAACATCGTAAGGAAGGAAACAGCGAGGTTTGCGGTGGGATGCCAGCGCGCCTGCCAACGTAAATGCAAACTGCGCTCGACGATTCCGGAGGGGAATTCTTCGTGGTAGGATTGTCCAGCGGGAACAGCAAGCCAGGGCTGGTCGAAAGCCGTGGCAATGCGGCCTTCGCCGCGACGGCGGTACTCAAAAACGAATTGCGTCCAAACTTGCCGGCCAGTGTAGGCGCTCGCATGCAGCAGCCAGCGGTCAAAATCATTGCCGAGATAATGCGCGAGCGGCTGCTGGCGATGCCAAAACTTCTCCCAATCGCGCTTGGTTTTGTAGGTGCGATTGGCGACACGCGTGTATTCCAAGCCGATGGTCGCGCCGTTGAGGCCGAACGGTTCTGCGATTCGCCCGCCGATTAACATTCCCCATTCATTCGGCTCCAAATCCGTGCTGTCAACATTTTCGATTTGAAAATCGTCGATCAGCCATTGACCATAAATCTCGACGCCGGCTTTGGGCATGAACATCGCATCAAAGGCGATGGCGGTGTTGGCATTGAGATCGCCGTTGAGCTGCTCGCCGTGATACAGCAACAGCGGATTGAGCATGAGCCACTCGAAACGGCGATGCGGTCCGCCATACAACACCATTTGCGAAAACGCCAGGCGCAACCGCTGCGGCAAAACTTCCGCTTCCAGGCGTCCCGCCGCTAGATAGCGCGAAGCAAATTCCGTACGTAAACTCTGCGCGAGTGAATCCGGTAGGCGCCAGGGGTCGAGCTTGGCTGCGAGATAAACGAAACGCAAGCGCTGCAAATCAAATTGCAAATGCAAGTGATCGAGCGCCCGGCTGTAATCGGAGAGCAATAGCGAGGCATCAAAGCCCCTCCCCCATTTCACATAATCCCGCCCGAATTTTAGACGATATTTGCCCTTGTCAAAGTTTACATATGCCTGTTCCGTCAAGCCCGTAATGTCGCGCCAGCGCTTGCCGAGATATTCCGGCTCATCCGCAACGCCGCGATCCACGCGCATGACATTGACAAAAGAGATTGCCGGCGAAGGGAAAATGCCGGCAAAGCTGCGCACACCAATTTGTGAATGCGCCTCAATGAAATTGCCTTCAATCCCAAGCTCTGGCGGCGTTTGTGAGCGTCCGGAAAAACCGAGTTGTGCAAACACGAATGGCGAGCGAGACGCCCTTTGAAAAACCGTTGATGAAGATAGCTTGTTAAACCAAAAGCTGTTTGCTGATTGATCCTTGATTTGATAGGAAGACTCGTCAATCTTAACATTATTGCGCAATGGTAAAGACATTTGCAACAAAGCCAGCTCGGGGTAGCGCAAACTGAGTTGATCGAGATAGTCGTTCTGCCAATGCCAGGTTGGTTGTATCTGCCAGGGGCTTTGTGCTCTGCCGAGCAACGGTGAGGCCAACAAAATTGTTAGGATTATTTTGGGGAGGTGATGACGAACCATGTGTGCCCATTCAATGTAAAAGCCCTGGCCAGGCCAAGGCTTGTGGTAACGCCTACCATTAATAAGCAACGGCCAAGCCATTGCGAAAAGTTATCCTATTTCTGAATTCTAATGACGCGCGCCGGCACACCGGCAACCACGGCGTTCGCGGGCACATCTTTCGTGACCACGCTGCCAGCGCCGACAATCGCGTTTTCACCAATAGTCAGGCCGCAGAGAATCGTCGATCCCGTGCCGATGCTCGCGCCTCGTTTCACTACCGTGGGAACAACATTCCAATCGGCATCGGTTTGCAATCGTCCGCCTTCACTCGTGGCGCGCGGATACTTGTCGTTGATGAACGAAACATTGTGGCCGATGAAAACTTCATCTTCGATCGTTACACCTTCGCAAATAAACGTATGGCTCGAAACCTTGACAGCGCGGCCGATGCGGGCATTCTTCTGAATCTCCACGAACGCACCGATCTTGGAATCATCGCCAATCGTGCAGCCGTAGAGATTTACAAACGCGAATATTCGGACATTTTCGCCGAGTTTGACATCTGCTGAAATTCGTTGATAGTCTTCCATGAAAATTCCTTGCGTGAATGCGCGGACAGTTGCACGGCCCGTCCGCCGGCGCGCAACGATTTGTCCGCCGCTTCCAAAATGCGCACGACGTTGTAACCCGCTTTGCCGTCGGTGAGCGGCTTGCGTCCGGTGCGAATACAATCCACAAATTCCGCAACCAGCCGGCTGAGCGCTTCGGTTTGATCGATCTTCGGCGCGTACATGTCGCCCATGCGATATTGCACCAGAGTTTGATACACCGATTCTTTTTCCGTGATCTCAACCCCGCGGTTAAAAACCTTTACCTTTTCGCTGGGCTCCATATCGTCATAAACCACCATGTGCTTGCTGCCGCCCAGCAGGATGTCATCATCATCACCACCATCCAGGAACACAGGCACCGCAGCGCCACTGGCATCAATGACATCGTCGCCACCCAGTCCGGACACGTGCAACCGGTCATTGGCAGCCTCGAAATTGCGGACCACTACCGTCGCCGACAGACCTAAAATGATGATATCGCTGCCAGCCATCGTTACCAAGATGACATCGTCGGCTGCTGTGGCCATGACATTAATCACATCAGCCTGACCATCACCGCCGCCTCCCGAAGCGCCCAGATTGATGTCGACTTCAGTAATATCGGTACCCGCAAGATTGTTCACGGTAATTGTATCGGCGCCGCCTAGTGCGATGAACTCGATTGCTTCGGTATCATTCAGATCCATCGTTACATTGGCGACATCCCTGAAGAAACTGGTACGGCCGCCATTGGCGGATATGGAAATATTCTCGGAAACATTGCTGCCATTAAACAGCAGCGTGTCAAAACCTGTGTCGCCCTCAATCACATCGTTGTCATCACCAGGGTTCCATACAAAACTGTCGTCACCTGGCCCCATGATGGCGATATCATTGCCGTCGCCGCCAAGGAATCGATCGCCATTCTGACTGCCAATCAGTATATCGCCTCCCAATCCACCGTTGAAATCCAGCCCGGGCATTCCCGAGGCCAGCGTGCTCGCATCAATGACATCATCACCGCTTTGACCATTAAGAATCAGTCTGTCGTTGACTTCTGCATGGGCGATACGAACCTGCGCTGGAAGGCCGTTAACAAGTATCTGTCCACCCGTTTCTGTCACGCTGATGACATCCCCGGTTGTTGTGCCATTCGCTGTGACACTGTCAACCTGTCCGTCACCCGTATTGGCGCCTATTGAACCTGCCAGATCGATTTCCACCTGTGTCGCATCGGTGCCACTCAGGTTGCCGACAACCATATTGTCAACGCCACCCAGTGCGGA
>SZPB01000508.1 GCA_030263535.1 Cytophagia bacterium CHB2 | reverse complement strand
ACACCAGCGAGGCCGGGCAGGAATCATCCTTCTACTTCGAGTTCACCGACGAACCCGCGATTAGCACGCTGATGGCGCTGGTGTTGCGCTTCGTGCTGGTCAACACCCTGGAATCCGCGCGACTTGCTACCGGCGAAAACAGCCTGCAAGTTGACGGCGAGATTCGCTTGCACGAAGGCGCGAAAATCAAATTGGAGAATTTTTATCCCGGCATGCTGCCGCTGAGCGGCCAGGGCTTTCTCAACGGCATTCTGCAATCCACCGGCGAGATCGCGGGTGCGCTGGGCGCGGTGATGGCGAACGATCTCAAACCGGTCAAAATCAGCGGCGTGGATTTGCGCTTCACCTCGCTGCCGGGCTGGCGCTATGCCACCATCGAGCAGGTGTGGCTCGATCGCAGCGTCGCCGAGGCGGGCGACACGGTAACCGTGTTCAGCCGCGTCAAAGCTTATCGCGGCCCGGAAACCGTAGTGCAGAAAAAGCTGGTGATTCCGGCGGGCATTGACGGCAGTTTTCTCACCGTGACCGCCGCCGGCGCGCGCGAGTTGACGCGGCTGGAGCAGCAATTTTTCCCCGGACGATTTTCCCCGCGCAGTTTCGAGCAACTGGCGGCGCTGCTCAACCAGCGCCGGCGCAACGACGCGCTATATGTGCAATTGAGCATGCCCGACCGTGGCCTGATCGTGGAAGGCGACGAATTGACTTCCTTGCCGCCCACGGCTTATGCGATCTTGCAATCGCAAAATCTGAAAGGCAACACCTCCTTCGCGCGCCAGCGCGTGCTGGAAGAAGCCTCGCAGCGGGTGGCGTTCTCGAGTGCTTCGTCCAAAAAGAATGCGGATGACAAGCCATATGCGATCTCGGGCATGAAGACGATTCGGGTGCGGGTGAAGTAGGTGAATCTGTCGGTTAAGCTTATGTCATAGAAAGTAGAATGCAGCAAAGGGAGCTTATTGGAGTAGCTATGCTTTTTAAGCACGAATTTGCTTTTTCTATTCATTCAGGATGAATCGTTTGGAGTGTAAATTATGTGGCATGTTCTTATTGGGTTCTTGAGATTAGAACTCCTTGATCTAAAAGAGTATCATAGATTGGTAGAAGGCTTTTTGAAAGAACGATACGATGTATTGTCAAAGGATAGTAGCAGATTCAAAAATGAATCCCCCGAGATTTATGATGAGTATTCCACGGAGTTGGGGTTAATTGTACACGAGTTTCCTGGAATCCTGAGGGAATCAATTTTTATCAAAGGCTACTCGATTTTTGAATACTCATTGGACAAAGCTTGTAGTTACATCGCTAGTAAAAACAATCTAAATCTTGCATTAGCTGACTTGAAAGACAAAGGTATCTTTCGATCCCAAAAGTATCTAAAGAAAGTTGCAGAGATCAGATTCCCAGATCATACGGAAGAGTGGAGACGAATAGTTATATATAATGAAATCAGAAATGCTCTTGTTCACAATGCAGGAAAAATCAGAGGACAATGTGAAAAAGATAAGGCGCAAAAGATTGAGCGATTGCGAGCAATACAATCCATCAAAATCAGCCAAGATGCCATTAAATTAATGGAGAGCTTTATTCCTGAAGTTGTTAACGACTTCGATTCCGTTCTGAATTATGTAGAAAACAATATTCGCTAGTATTTAAGTCAAACTCAGGTGTTGATCATACTCTAGGTTGCCAACCCATCTTTGGGAAATTGAAATGGAACAGATCGTTTTTGATGAAAGCCGGCTGAAGGATGTATTGAAGACGGCTTTAATTGAAGTGCTGGAGGAGAGAAGAGCTTTGTTCTCGGAGCTTTTTACCGAGGCATTAGAGGATATTGCGCTTATTCATGCTAGTAAAGAAGGTGAGACAACAAAAGCGACGAGCAAAGAAGAAATCTATAGAATAATCGAGGCGAAGGCGTGACGCTGGAATTCAGAAAGAGTTTTGCTCGGGATCTCAAGAAGATCAAAGAGAAACAAGTGCTCCAGCAAATAAAGGAGATTATCGAAGAAGTTGAACAGGCGGCGAATATCGGGGCAATCAATAATCTCAAACAGCTTAAAGGGGGAGAAAGCTACTATCGTATCAGGATTGGAGATTATCGGATCGGGCTGAAACTGGAAAACGAGCGCGTTGTGTTCGTTCGGTTTCTGCATCGAAAGGAAATCTACAGATACTTTCCGTAAGCTGGTTAATCCTTTCGATCACTTAAAAGTGCCATAACTTGATAATGACAAGCATTGCGCTCACGATATACGAATTCGAGCAGTAATGTGCTAGTGATGATCGGTTCAGTCAAAATAAATTTTCTACTGAGCGAAATCTGCCTCATTCCACCGAAGGAACCCTCCCATGGCCGAACTCAAAACCAAAGTCAACGAGCAAAGCGTCACGAAATTCCTCAACAGCATCACCGACAAACAGCGCCGGCAGGAATGTTTCACGGTGCTGGAGGTGATGAAAAAAGCCACGAAAACCGAGCCAAAAATGTGGGGCAGCAGCATTGTGGGTTTTGGCAAATATCACTACGTTTATGCCAGCGGGCGCGAAGGCGATTGGTTTCTCACCGGGTTTTCGCCGCGCAAGCAGAATCTGACGCTTTACATTATGGGCGGATTGTCGGCGCACGAGGCGCTGCTGCAAAAGCTTGGAAAACACAAAACCGGCAAAGGCTGCTTGTACGTTAACAAATTGGAAGACCTCGACCTGCCGACGTTGCGCAAGCTGATCGCGGAAGGCGTCAAGCGTGCGCGCAAGCTCGACCGGTCATAGATAGTTGCTGCCCGATCCCGAGCTTAGTGCCTTTGTGGTGAAATCGCTACCCCAAAAAGCAAAGAATTCGACCACGGATTACACGGATTTCACAGATTATTGAAAAGAAATCAATCCGTGCCAATCCGTGAAATCCGTGGTTCGTTGATTTTCTTTTTGGTTCCGGCTCGTCGGTAAAATTCAAAAGTGATGCACCAATTCTTGCTTACATTGTGAAGTAACAAGCACAGCACCGAGTACTTCACAAGATTCCTACGGAATGACAAATCAAAATACTCATACAAATTGAAGTACCATTGCACTCGAATGGAACACTTTACGTAACCCGCAACACAAAAATTCAAAACTCCGCAATCCACAATCCGAATTGGAAGGGGTAGCCGTGCCAGCCAACAACTCCATTACACCAGTTGACGAAAAGCGCCGCGACCTGGCGCGACTCGTGCGCGCGTGGAGCGTAACGGATTTTCGCCGGCAATTTGAAGATGCCGGAATTTATCACGCTTACGTTTTATTTGAAAACGGCGAGTTTCTTCTCTCCCATCCCAAAATCCTTGCGCCGCTGCAAGCGTTTTTCGAGCTGTCACAGGATTTTAGCCAGCACGAAGGTGTGTTCATTGGCAGGGAAGAGGGCATTGCAACACTGTTTTTTGCATTCGTGCACGATACACGGCGCGGCCTGGCGCAAGGCGGCTTGCGTTTTTGGCGCTATGAGAGTCTGGCCGACGTGCTGGTGGA
>SZPB01000507.1 GCA_030263535.1 Cytophagia bacterium CHB2 | reverse complement strand
CAGCGAAGTTCTGCTATCCACCGGCACGCATACGATTACCCTGCAAAAGCCGGGCTTTCTGGCAAAATCTCTGACGATCACGATTGATCCCAGCACGCCCTCCACCTACAACGAAGTATTGTCGCGCGTCGTGCGCATTTTTGCCAAGGATGTTTCGGATCCGGGCGACAATGACATTGGCGCGAAGGTGGTGGAATTGGTTTCCGGCGCACAAAAAGTGCGGACACGCTCGACCACGCCCTGCGAGGTGACGCTGCTGCCTTATGCCTATACGGCCATCCTATCCAAAGAGGGTTATCAAGATTACACGCTAACCATTCCGGCCAGCGGCAACATCGCCGTGGCGCGTATGGAAGCCGAGAAAATCGAAATGGAAGTAGTGGTGCAAGATGAAAATGATGACAGCCCGTTAAGCGGCGTGCAAATCAGCTATCAACCGGTATCGCAACCCAATGGCAATCCTTCATTTTTCGGCCAGACCGATGATACCGGCGTGGTGTTGAGCAAACTGCCGCCCGGCCACTATCGCTTTCTGGTTAAAAAATTTGGCTATCGCATGGCGGTGAAAGAATTGCGTGTGAACGCGACTAATAAACGTCTGGTGTTCAAACTACAACCTGTTTCCTGATTGCGTTAAGGGATTAATGTCACAGCCTTCCATGGGAAGGGAGATACGATCATGCCAAAGCTGGTTCTCAAAAAAAGAGCGGAAGTCTTAGCCGAATTTCAACTGAAAGGCACGAACTCCGTCTTCACCATCGGTTCCGAAGCCGGAAATGATGTGGTTATTGCAGACAAACAAGTCTCCATGACGCATCTGCAGATCGAGCGGCACGGCGCGCAATACTTTGTCCGCGATATGAAAAGCGCGTTCGGCACCTACCTCAACAATCGCAGGATTCAAGAGAAAACCGAGGTGCGGGACGGCGACGCCATTCAAATCGGCGAGCATACACTCGTCTTTCGCAATCCCCTGGAATCAGCACAGGAATTTTCCTCTGCAAACGCCGGCAGCGGCGCCATTAATGATTTTTGGAGCGATGTCAAAGAAGCAGTGATTGATGTCGTGCAAGGCGAATCGGCTCTGGGCAGCGACGATCGTCAACAGAACCGGCCCCACTTCTTCGATATCAACGAGCCCAGCGATCAGGAACGCCTCAAGCGATTGGAAGAGGCGGATGAATTCCGGGCGGATAGCCTAAAAAAAGAACTTTCAGAAGTTCTGGAACAAGTCTCCGCCGAAGAAGAGAAAGAAACGTTTCAAGCCAACCGTGAGGTTGAAAAATCGCCGTATTATTTGCTTGCGATTTACGGTCCCTATCTCGGCAAACGTTATCAAGTCAATTTCGGAGAAACCAGAATTGGCCGCGACGGGCGGCTCAATGACATCATTATTCGCGAAAATCGCAAAGGCGAAGTCGATCCCAGCATCTCACGGCGGCATGCCACAATCTCGTATCGCGACAGCAAATTTTATCTGAGCGACAAACGCAGCAAGAGCCGCACCTACTTGAATCAAGATCTGCTGGGCGAAACGGACGAATTATTCATCACGCCCGGCGATGAAGTTGAAATTGTGAGTGATCAGCAAAGCACGATTTTTCGCTTCGTTGCGGAAGGCAATTGGGATTTTTCGTATCCCAAGCGCGCCGGGGCCTGGTGGTTGCGTTATCGCGCGCTTGCAATCAACATCGGTACGGCGGCGTTGAGCATTATCAGCGCGATACTTTGCCTGCTGGCGTGGCAAGCACGATCCATCGCCACGCATGTCCCCTCTCCCTTCAAAGTGCAAAGCAAGGTCTATACAAAGCTCGATTTGACCGACCAAGAGAAGAGCATCACCAAGCTCGTACGCTCGGACAGCAAAATTCCTCCCAAGCCTGTGCTCGCGGATGTCAACGGCGATCAATACCCGGACCTAGTCGTTACCAAACCGGATGGCGCGTTGTTGGCGACGGATGGCAGCAGCCGGCGTAAATTATGGCAGACTAGCAGCATCGTGTTGGATCACAGCTTTCCCGCCGCGGCCGGCGATTTGAATGACGACGGCAAGGCCGATTTAGTCGCATTGACGGCGGATGCCCATCTTGTCGCGATTGACGGCATGTATGGCGCGGAGATTTGGACAAGCCCGTTCTTTGAAACTGAAATCATTGGCCCGCCGATTATCGGCCATTTCGATAACGACGGCAATCCCGACGTGGCCGTCATCAGCGCAGACGGTAGGCTTGAAGTGGGCTATTCCCGCATCTTCAAACCGGAATGGGTGGAGGTAAAAATGGGCATCGGGGCGCGTGCGCCGCTGTCTGCCGCAGACCTGGATAACGACGGCGATCATGAAATTTTGATCGGCACTGATCGCGGCCTGGTGTTGATCTTCGACGGCGTTGAACGAAAACTCGCCGGCACGCTGGATATCAATTTAAGCTTAAACAAGCTCAAAGGCAGTTATAATGAAGACAATCAAATTCGCCATCCCGTCGGGGTGGCTGATCTCGATGGCGATAAACGCCTTGATTTGGTGATTTCAAGCCGGCAAGGCAATGTGGTTGTCATTGATGTTTCCGAGAAAACTGCCGACGGTAAAATCAAGCCGCGCGAGTTGTGGTGGAGCAACATCGCGCGCTATGCGGGCTTTGGAACGGAATTTAGTTTTCCCTTCAGTTTGGGCGACGTCAACGGCGACGGCAAGTACGATGTCGTAGCGGCGGCTGATGACAGCACCTTACAGGCATTTTCCGGCGTCGCGCGCGAAGGTCAACAGCAAACGAGTTTATGGCGCGTTGCGAGCGGCACAGTTCTGCATCAACCTGCGCTCTTCGATTTCAACAAAGACGGCAGCGTCGATGTTGTTTATGTCGAGGAGTTGGGCGTCGTCAAAATTCTCAATGGCAAGGACGGCAGCGTGCTGTGGGAAGATCATACCGTGGTCAAACATCCTGCGGATATGCCATTGCTGGCCGACACCGGCGTGAACAACACGCTTGATATTTTGTTGTTGAATTACGACGGCACGACAAATGATTTCCGCACCAACCGCCGGGTTCCGGCAGGTACGATTGTCTGGGGCCAGCGTTTCGGCGATGCCATGAATAGCACAGCGCTCAACTATGTTGAACGCAGCCCGGGAACGTATACGGCGGCATTAATCTTTGGAATCAGCATGATCGTTTTGGTGAATCTCGGCAATTTCTGGCTGCGCCAGAGCCGCCGCAAATTTGCTAAAAGTTAAAGCGAGGCAGTGAAGCGGTAATGGAACTTTTCATGGCGGCAGCGACCGATCGCGGCACCGTGCGCGAATTGAATGAGGATTTCTTTTACTACTCCAAAAAGAAAAGCCTCGTGATTGTGTGCGACGGTATGGGCGGCCACAAAGGCGGTGAAACAGCCAGCCGCGTTGCCGGCGAAACGGTGCGCGACATTTTCCTCTATCCCGATCTCGCCGAGATTGCGCGTTTGGGTCAGGATATCACCGATCGTCTGCCGGTGTTGGCGTTACGCCTCGT
>SZPB01000506.1 GCA_030263535.1 Cytophagia bacterium CHB2 | reverse complement strand
ATCTACAAAGGTTTTTCACCGGCCGCCTCCTGCTGCGGCCTGGATTGGACGCTGTATCTGAGTCCCGGCAGCAAGGCCAGCCTCAAAAGCGATTACCTCAACGGCGAAGCGCCCATCGTTGAAAGCGGAACGTGGCAGGTAACGGACGATAATCTGACCGTGACCCTTGAGGGGGCGGAAAAGCCCATGACCTTTCGGGTGGCCGAAGGGGTTTTGATTTCCAATGAGATCACCATCTTTGGGCAAGCGCCGCTGCGGATGTATCGTTTTGAGGTGGCGGCCCAGAACGCCGGTAAATCATAGCGAGGTTTAGCCATGCCAGGACAGCTCATTTTTGAACCGGTGCAGCGCTCGCGCCACCAATTGGTTTTAAACTATCGGGTTGACGATATTCCCTTTTCAACGGTTTACTGGTATGACAGCGTCAACTTTTTTGAGTTGGAAGCGCGCTTTGGCCAGGCCTTTAGGCTCATACTCTGAAGGCACGTAAATCGACATGAACGGCGCGTTGAGGCCGCCTTCTTTGGCGCGCACGTAGTCGAAATCCCCGCCCGCGGTGCGCATGGAAATATCCTCAACCTTTTCGCGCATGCGATAGGGCACATCAACATGCGTATCGACGATGAGAAGTTTTTGCGCCAAGTGGTTGGCTTTCTCGCGCAGTTTGGCGTCGTTTTGATCCGTGGCATAAGCCAGCGTTGCCCCAAGCAACAACCAAAGCAAAGCATAACGCCTTTTCATGTGATCCCTTTCCTGATTTTTGAGATGCGGATATTTACTTTTGATTGCGGTGAAGATTTTTGGGACTTGGTGGCTAAATTTATCTGCAGATCGGCTATTTGACATAATAACGCATGATCGGCCGCGTTGCTGAGCGGCGCAGGATTTCTTTGAACCCCGCTTTACGAAATGCACTGGCCAGGCCGGTCCACATGAACGTGTCCGGTTGCATCTTCTTAGCGCCCGCGTCGGCGGTGGTGGCTGAGCTTGTCGAAGCCGAGCTTGTCGAAGCCGAGCCTGTCGAAGCCGAGCCTGTCGAAGCCGAGCCTGTCGAAGCCGAGCCTGTCGAAGCAGGCTCCACCGGATAGCCTTCGAGAATTTTCCCGCCGCGCTTTTTAACATAGGTAATCGCCGCCTTTAACAATTCGACCGTAACGCCTTGCCGGCGAAATCCTTTGGCAATGAAAAAGCATGTCACCGACCAAACCGGTTGCTCGTCAATCGGCTGCAAGATGCGCGAGCGTTCCAACGCTGAAAATTTCTCGCGCGGCGATATCGAACACCAACCCACTGGCTCGCCCCGGGCATAAGCAAGCAATCCGGGCACGTCGTTCGCTTTGACCAGCTTTTGCATGGCCTTTTTATTTTTCAGACCTTTTTGCTGCTCAAAGGTTGCCCGCGGCAAACGCATGAACATGCACCAGCATCCGCCGCACGCCCCGCGCTCGCCGAAGAGTTTTTCAAAGTCCGCCCAGCGTGCCGGCGTGAGCGGTTGTATTTTCAATTGTAATACCGTTGATTTTTTTATCATCTCTTCTTGCCCGGTTTTTAGGCGTGCAATGCCTGTTCAAAATCTGCCAGCAAATCCTCCGTTGCTTCGATGCCGATTGAGACGCGAATCAAGCTGTCGGTGATGCCCAGCCGTTTGCGTTCTTCTGCCGACATGCCAACATGAGAAGTGGTGGCAGGCCTGGTTACCAATGTTTCAATGCCGCCCAGGCTGGGGGCTTTGAGAGGAATTTTAACCGCATCAATAAAGCGTTTGGCAGCGCCCAGGCCTTCTTTCAATTCAAAGCTCATCATCCCGCTGTAGCCGTTGAATAGCTCTTTGGCAATATGATGTTGCGGATGCGATTCCAGGCCGGGATAATTGACTTGCGCGACAGCGCGATGTGAGCTCAAAAAGCGCGCGAGGCGTAACGCGCTTTCATTTTGCTGCCGCATGCGCACGGCCAGCGTCTTCATGCCACGATGGAGCAAAAAACAGGCGTGCGGATCGAGCGAACCGCCGAGATGATTGAGCTTGCGCCGGATGTTTTCAACCAATCCCGCGCGGCCGATGACAGCCCCGGCAACAATATCAGAATGGCCGTTGAGATATTTGGTGCAACTGTGCAAGGAAAGATCATAACCCCATTCCGCCGGACGAAAATTGCAGGGACTCGCAAACGTGTTGTCGATCATCGAGACCAAACCATGAGCATTGGCAAACGTCACGGCCGCTTTGAGATCCGTCACCTGCAGCATGGGATTGGACATGGCTTCGACGTAGAGGGCGCGCGTGGTCGGCTTCAGCTTGTGTTTCCAACTCGTGGGATCATTGCCGTCGATGAAATCATACGTAATGCCCAGCGCTGGCAAATCTTTGGTGATGAAATCGTGCGTGCCGCCGTACAAATTATCTTGTGCGAGCAAATGATCGCCGGCGGCGAGCATGGTGAGGAGAGCAGCGGAGATCGCGGCCATGCCGCTGGCTGCCACCAGCGCAGCCTCGGCGTTTTCCAAGGCTGCCAGCTTGTTCTGTAACACAATGTGATTAGGCGTGTTGTTCAAACGGATATAACGAATGTCATGATAACCGGCGTCTTCGCCGTCGTATTCGAACATCGCGGTTTGAAAAATCGGCATGCTCACCGCGCCGGCAATGCGAGGATCCGGCTCACCGGCATGAATGATTTTGGTTTCGAGCCTTGGGGAGGGATGGGGCATTGCGTTCTTCTCCGGTTGATTGAAGCATTAAAACCCAATGAACGTCACCCTAAGAAATTTATCCATCCTGACATGTCATCCAAAAAGGAACTTGTGGAATTGCAGACATAATGCCGGGTCCTTCACAGGATTCTTTCAGAATGACATCAGGTGTGGATATATTTTCTAGGGTGACAATGTACTAGCAATTCCGTGCCTCATCGCGTTTCCACGCATACCCGCGCTTCGGCATTCTCCGGCAATTGCGCGGGAGGTTCTGCTTGTGAGATTTTCGGTTGAGGCCGGCTCAAAATAATTGCAATCACCGCCGTCACGATGAGCAAGGTTGCAAAAATGGCGCGGGGCGTCAGCGCCTCGCCGCCAATCGCCCAACCGAGCAAAACAGCGACCACCGGATTGACAAACGCATACGTCGAAGCGCGCGAAGGCGTGGTCATGCGCAGCAGCCAAATATAAGCCGTAAATCCAATGAGTGAACCGAAGACGATCAAATAAGCCAGAGCGAGAAATGATTGCAATGAGATTTGCTCGAAATGTACTTTTTGCCATTCGCCCGAAAGCAGGCCCACCAGCAGCAAGGAAGCGCCGCCGCAAAGCATTTGCATGCCGGTCGCGAGCAGGGGAGAAGCGTTGATGCGAGTATGAGTCGAATACAAGGAACCGGCGGCCCATGAGAACGAGGCGAGGAGCAACACGATCATGCCCAGCGGATCAACCGCGCCGCTGCCCATCAGGCGTTCCGGACCGACCAGCACGGCAATGCCGCTGAGGCCGATGATGATTCCAAAAATTGTTTTGCCGTCAGGCC
>SZPB01000505.1 GCA_030263535.1 Cytophagia bacterium CHB2 | reverse complement strand
GCTTTCTCTGGAGAAGAATTCTTAAAATATTGCCAGAGGGCAAATGCAACTGCGCAGAGAGCAAGCGTGATAAAAAACCTTCGCAACATAAGCGTAAACGGAAATTCAATTTTTGACAGCGCCGGCGAGCAAACCGCCAGCGAACCATTTTTGAATAATGGCAAACAATAACAATGATGGTAACGTGGCAACGACGCTGGCCGCAGCCAGCGGCCCGGTACGCGCCTGGCCTTCCATGCCGGTATAGCGCGCCAGCTCCACCGGCAAGGTGACGGCATCCGGACTTTTCATCAACACCAACGCGAAAAAAAATTCGTTCCACGCCGAAATAAACGTGAACAGCATGGCAGCCCCCAGCGCGGGCAGCAGCGTCGGCAGCAGAATGCGAAAAATGATTTGAGCGCGCGTGGCGCCGTCAATCGCCGCAGCTTCTTCCAAATCCACCGGAATGCTTTTCAAGTAACCGTGCAGCATCCACAACACAAATGGCAAGGACCAGACAACGTAGACCAACGCCAATCCCGGCAACGAATCCGTCAACCGCAGACTCCGCAACAAGACATAAAGCGGAATCATGATCAAGATGGCTGGAAAAATTTGTGAGGTCAATATCCAGCCCAGAACCGCCTGGTTCAGCGCGGATCGAAAACGCGCGAGGGCGTAAGCGCCGGGCAAAGCAACAATGACGCCGAGAAATGTGGACAGCAAGCCGACCATCAGGCTATTACGGATGGCGGCCAGCACGTTGCTGCCGCGCAGGATGGTTTGATAATGTTCCAGAGAAAAAGATACCGGCAACAGCCCGGGCACGCCGGCATAAATTTCCGGCGTGGTTTTGAACGAGGTGCTCAGCACCCAAAGCAATGGGAACAGCAGAAACGTGATAAAAGCGATCAGCACGATCTGGGTGCTTGCATTTTTTAACAAAGCGTTAGGCCTTGGCATGTGTTTGCTGTATCAAAATTCTAAGCCAGCCGTTCGCGAAATTGAATACGCAAATAGGTAAAGAGAACCAATGATATCACAATGACCATAACATTACCGATGGCGGCGGCATAGCCGACATAACCGTAACGAAAGGCCTCTTCATACGCCGCCAGCATCGGCAGCCGCGTCAATCCGCCCGGGCCGCCTTGCGTCAAGACCCACACCAAGCCAAAGGTGTTGAAGTTCCACATAAAGGATAGCGATACGATTGCCGCCAGCACCGGCGTCAGCGCCGGCAAAGTGATATGAAAAAACTCGCGGATCGCGTTTGCGCCGTCGAGCCGCGCCGCTTCATACAAATCCGAGGAAATAGACTGCAGGCCGGCGAGCAAAAACACCGCGGCTTTGGGAATCTCACCCCAGATGCCGGCAATGATCACGGCAGGAATGGCAAACTCAAAACTCGAGAGCCAATTGACGGGCTTGGCAATCCAGCCAATCTGCAACAATGCGGCATTCAACCAGCCGGCATCCATGTCGTAAATCTGGCGCCACACAATGCCGCGAATGATCGGCGGCATGGCCCAGGGCGCGAGCATCAAAACAGCATAAACCGACGTAAAGCGAACTTTCGTATTGAGCAACATCGCCAGCGCCAAACCGAGCAACACCTGGCCGGCAGTTACGGCCAACGTCCACACCAACCCCACGCGGAACGATTGCCAAAAAAACTCATCCCGCGCGAGTTGAATATAATTTTCGATGCCATTGAACTGAATGGGATCGCCCAGGCGATAATCGGTAAAGCCAAGATAAATGCCTCGTGCCAGCGGGAAAATCGAGAGCAACAGCACCGGCAGGATGACGGGCAGCAGCAGCTTGAGTTGTTCTTGCTTGTGCGATCTCTTGGAATTCAATTTGATCAAGGAAATTGGCAACGAAACTCGGATTACCGGTTTGGGGCAAAGCGTAACGGCAACGTACATGCATCGATAAAACGCGAGGCAAAATGATCGTATTTCACGCCAGCATGGTTGCGGCCAACAATGAGAATCAACTCTTGCGCGGGATCCAGACGAAAAATCGCGCCGGAGGCTGCTTCATGGCCAAAGGCTTTATCGCTCAAACCGTGTCCACCCAACGGCGCAGCGCCAATGCCCCAGCGTTTTTGGATTTGAGGGTTGATCGCTTCCAAGGAAGCCGGCAGGAGGCGGTCGAAGCTTTCTGCGGAGAAAAAAGAATATTCACCATAACTGCCGCGATTCAGCAGCATTTGCGCGAATTTCGCCAGGTCATGGCTGGTTGCATACAAACTTCCATAAGTGTTATCAACCGTTGCGTGCTGCATGTTTAATGGTTTGAACAAACATTCTTCCATTAAATACGGAACGGCGCGCCCGCTCAACCGTTCCATAGCCTTGCCTGCCAGCGCATAACCGAGGCGATTGTATTGGAAATTTTTGCCGACTTCAAAATAAGGCAAGCCGTGCGCGACAAAATTTTCGAGTGCGGGATTCCAATCCGAGCCCCATTCGCCATGCCAGGCGCCGCCGTGCGTGTGCGTAACCGCATGCCGGAGTGTGAGCTTGACACCATCTAACGGTTGCATTTCCGGCAAATATTTTTGTACAGGCGCGTCAAGATCGAGCAAGCCTTGATCGACAAATTGCATTAGCAAGACACCGGTCAACAACTTTGTGATTGAGGCCATCCACGTGGGCGTGTCAACCGTCATCGGCGAGCCGTCTGGCTGCGTGCCAAAGGCTTCACGAAAGATGATGCGCCCTTGATGCGCCAATAAGGCCGTGAACGGTTCGCTAGCATCTCGCGCCCAATCCCGGCAAACCGCACGAATCTTTTCGATATCAGATGAGGTGTACGGCGAGGCGCCGTTGCTCGCATGAATGAGTTCACGCGCAATCGGGCGGGCGTGACGCTGCGGCGGATTGAAAGAAATCGGTTGCGCGTTTAGCCCCTCCTGCTTCCGTTTGAAGCGAATCCACCATTGCCGGTCGCGCAAACGCGGGCTGTCGAGGCCATGTTGCGTTGTATCCATTTCCGCAAGGCCGGCAAGAAAAATCGCGGCGTCTGGGCTGGTTTGTAAATAGAAAAGCAGGTTGCCGAATGAAAATGCGCGAAAATTATTTTCATATTTTTGCCAAAGCGCAGGGGAAATTCCCAGCGCTGGCAGCGCATTGATCTGAATCGAAACATCGCCGCCATAATCATCCAAAGCAATGGGCGCGCAATAAAGCGTGATATAACGTTTGATCGTGAATCCGTTCGGCGTCACGCCTTCTGCTACAGCAGTATAGCGCCCGGCCGCCGTCGCGCGCTCCACGCGGTTCATGTTTTTGTCATAATAACTCACGTGCAATGCAAATTTCCCCAATTCGTTGTCAACCATCGCAGGGCGTTTCCATTGCACCCCGGGAAGTTTTCCGGGCGGAAAGACATATTGCTCGGCGAGCAATTCTTCCTCCAAAAACGCTTTGATGCGCTTTTCGGTGATCGCGCGCAATGCAACCGTATCCACCGTTTCGCCGTTCAGCCTGAGCACCACAGCATCGTTTTCATGCTGCTGTTCGCGCGGGATG
>SZPB01000504.1 GCA_030263535.1 Cytophagia bacterium CHB2 | reverse complement strand
CTGCTGGCGTATTCAGATTTTGTCCCGCAGCTCTTCGGCCTTGGCCACAAATTCACTGCTCGGAAATTCCTGAATCAACCGATCGAAAGCTTCGCGCGCCTCCTGGCGACGATTGAGCTTGGTATAGCATTGGCCCAACATCAGCAAGGCATCATCCCGTTTGAGCGACTTTGAATATTCGAGTACTCTATTGAAGTCAGCCATCGCGGCTTGCGGGTTGCCCATTTGATACTCCGCCTCGCCTCTCCAATAATAGCAATTACTGGCCAGGCTATGATTGGGGAATTGGCTGAGCAACGCCGAAAATTTTTCACTCGCTTCAGCGTATCGCTTGAGATAAAAACTGTTCAGGGCATCCTCATATGCCCGGGAAAAACTGCTGGACGGGGCAGCCGGCGGCGCCGCGGCCGTCATCTTCGGCATTTTCTGCAAATTCTTTTCCAAACCAACGGCCTGATTCTTTTGTGAAACGAGAGCCGCTTGCAGCGACGAAATCTCGCTTTCTTTGCTGTCGATTTCCTGATTGATTTCTTCAACTTGCGATTTCAAGCGGATGTATTCTTCCATATCGTCGCGCCGGGCATTGTCCAGGGTCTCATGATCAGAGCTTTCACCGTCAGAGCCCTCCAAATCCGCCAGGAGAGTCTGCAAATCGTCGCCGCTGCGCGATGCCTCACGTGCCGCCACTTCCCCGGACGATTCGTCGAATACGCTCAAATCGCTGAAGGTTTCATCAAGCGGGCTTTCGGCGGCAGAACGGCCGAGAAATTTCGTGATGCCGAAACGCATGCTCGCATAATTATCCGGGCCGCCAGGCTGCGTATCGAGATTTTGGCTGGTGGTATAATGAAAAGCGCCGTTGAGGTTCAAGGCCACGGTGGGCGAGACCAGGTAGCGCACACCCAAACCGGCAAGGGCGCTGCCATCATTAATGCGCTTGTTTGTTGCCTGCTGAATGGCGGGCCGGAAGCCTTTGTAATTCATGCCGCCGGCGCCGATCATGAGATAGGGATGCAGCTTGCCGGTATTGACAATTTCATAATCAAACAAAAGCTGTGCATAGAGCAGCGAGGATTTGACTGCAACCGACTGCCGCGTCCCCGCCGAAGTGACGCCGGGGAAATTAAACGGCACCGTGGCGAAGCCCAAAACCAGGCTACCGCCAAAGCGGCTGGAGAAACGCTGACCCAACAGTCCTTCGACGCCGAGACCAAGGCCCGAGCGCTTGTTGTAGGTCACCAGCTTTTGCGTACCCCCGCTCAGCCCGAACAAGAAACCTTGCGGCAAGCTCTGCGCGTCCGCGAGACCCGCGAACATGCTGACGGCGGCGGCGGTGAGAATGATATTAAGGCGTGCCCATCTCATAACAGCTCTCCTGAGTAGTGTTGCGTCCTTGCACCAGCATTTTTTTAAGACTCTTGCGATGAAACTCTTGCAACGGCGGTTTGAGAATCGCGCCGGAGTCCTAAAAAGGGCTGTAACTCAACCGGGATGACTTCCGTGATCGTGATATTTTGATTCGAATGAAGGTTATAAGCCCTGACCAGTTCTTCCATTTTAGCTTTAAGCGGCGCGATGCTTTCACAATCGCGCCCTTGTTCCACTTCGCGGCGCAGAGTAACAATGGCATCGCCGATTTGTTCAAAATAATAATTCGACATCGACTGGTTGATCAATCCTTCGACTGAGGCGTTGACGTTTTTCTCCTTGGCCGCCAGTTTGCGCAAGGTGCTTTTCAGATGAAAGAGATTGAGTTCCTTTGCCAGTTGCTGCTCCAGGCCGAGATAGATGAAAAGCGCCGGCTGCTTTTTATAATAATCGGTTTTCAACGCGACATTTGACAGCAGGTATTGCTCGACGAGAACCCGTTCTTCAAACGTAACTTTCCGATGGCTGGCATAGCGCAGCGCATTGGCGTCGGCATGGTATTCCACTCGAATCATCAAATCGGCAAAGGTAAAATAAAAAAGCTCGTTCATGGTCTCTTACTTTCACTGAAACTCTCGTCCATCCTCAAACGCCGCCAACGCATAGCGGATCGCCTCCGCGAGGCAATCTGTCTGCCATTCGGCTGTGAGTGTCGCTTGACCGATGGTTTGCAACATAACCATGCGAATGGCGCCGGCAGCATTTTTTTTATCGCGTGCCATCAGATACTCTATTTCGTCCATAGAAATACCGCCCAATTGTATGGATAGCGGAAGGTTGCGCAGAAATTTATCCAACCGCGCAAACTCCGAATCCGCCAAATATTGCGATTTTGTTGCAATATAGGCTTCTGCCAGCATGCCAATCCAAACTGCTTCGCCGTGGCGCAGGCCGGTAAAACCGTGAGCTGCCTCCAAAGCATGCCCAATCGTGTGACCAAAATTTAACAACCCGCGCAAACCCGCTTCGCGCTCATCCCGGCTGACGATCTCGCTTTTAATTTCACAGCTGCGGCGGATGGCCTCCGTCATCGTTTCCTCCTCCACGGCCATAATGCGGTCCCGCTTGTTTTCCAAAAATTCGAAATAAGGGCGGTCATAAATCAATGCATGTTTGACGATCTCCGCAAAGCCCGCTGCGATTTCATGCGGCGGCAACGTGTGCAACGTTTCGATATCAATCAGCACCAGCCTGGGCTGATGAAACGCGCCGATCATGTTCTTGCCCAGGCGATGATTGACGCCCACTTTGCCTCCAATGCTCGCATCAACTTGCGCCAACAGAGTGGTCGGCATTTGTATAAACGGAGTACCACGCATATAACACGAGGCCGCAAAGCCCGCAAGATCGCCGATCACGCCGCCGCCCAATGCCAGCACCACGGTTTGACGATCACACTGCAGCTCCAACATGCGCCCAATGATGAAATCGATCGTGGTGAGAGACTTCTGAGGCTCGCCGTCAGGAACGCTAATTTTATCCGCGGTTAGTCCTGCGTGGCTTAAGCTCAGCATCACGCGTTCACCATAATACTGATCAACGATTTCATTCGTGATAACTACAAAACGTGAGCCAGCATCAAAGCGCCGCAGGTGTTCCCCGGTTTGCGCCAAAAGTGCCGGCGCGATCAAGATCGGATAACGCCGGGCGCCCAATTCTACGTGCAATGTTATCATAGTGATTTGCCTCGTGTTTAGAAGAGTTGACTGAGGGAACAAGCGAAGGATGGGTTGTTAGACGGAGCAAACGTTTTTCTTCGGGGAGAAAAAAAGAGAAGCATCGCACTCCGTTTGCGATTACAAAATAGTTTGACGATCCTGGCCGACACGACCAGGCGCGGCGACATGAGCTTGCCGACGTGAGGAATGGATTTTGAGTATCTGCAGCGGTTTCACCAGGGCGATGCCTGCAACAAAACCGCCGAGGTGTGCGAACCAAGCCACACCGCCGCCATCGCCCTGCTTCAGCCGAACATATCCATAACCGATCTGCACGGCAAACCAGATGAACATGTAAACCAGGACCGGCTGACGCATCAATCCTAAAAACGGCGTAAAAAACAAAACCGTGCAACGCGGATAGATGACGAGATAAGCGCCCATCACCGCGCTAATCGCGCCGCTTGCGCCGATCATCGCGGCGGACT